>NZ_JRKB01000036.1:0-2514 GCF_000800945.1 Plesiomonas sp. ZOR0011 | reverse complement strand
GTAACTTCAAACGCCCTAACATAGCCGTGGATTTCTACATCAGGATGTAATTTGCGAAGTAGGTTTTTAACGGAGTACTTTCCGCTCGACATGCGTTTCAGTGCAGACGCTTGTTTATCAACGAGTTCTTTTAAGTCATCACCCACACCATGAGGAACGGTTAGCGTAACGAAGTACACGAACATACCCTGTTCTGTAGCGGTATCAATCGCTGAGCGAAGCTCCTTGCGGCGTTGCTCGGAAATCTTAGCGGCACACACTGGACACGTCCAAACGCTCCCACAGGTCATTAAGCCGTGATAGAACGCCTTTCCGGTAGTCTTGCCTTTATGAAGGGTTACGTCAGACAGCCCACCCATTAACGAGGGGGCGCGGTAGACCATGCATTTGGATGTTCGGGTATCGGGAAGTAACCGAGACGCGACCGATTTTAATGCCCATCTTGCAGCCCTAGAAAGCTGCTGGGAGTCCTGTGATTCCTCGGGGGAAGAGTTTTTGGTAACTATACCAAGGGGCGCTTCGCGTTCCGCGTTTGTTCGCTGGCTCACAATCCGCGAATCCGCGAATTCACCCTCTGTATTGTCGCACTGACTCTTGCCACGAGATCCCTGATATTCCATAATCATTAGGTACCTGCTAAGTACATGCCCAGCGGTGTCGGGCTCCAACCCTAACCGCACGAAAACTAAACCCCAGCAGCTCCAACTGTTGGGGTTTTCTCTTATTTGCCCTTGGATTCTTCCGAACCTTCGATATTTTCAGGCTCTTGCTCAACCATCGACATCAAAGCGGTTTGAAATGCTGCCATCATTTGGGCCATTGTGTCGGCCTGATTCTGCTGTGCCTTGTACGTAATTTCGTCTTGTGACACAGCCTTGCCAATAGCGTGGTTTATATACGCATTAGGAGTAACCCCTAAATGGTCGCAAACAGCATTCAGTCGCTCCACCATATCAGTGGTCAGCCTGATGCTTCTCATATGCTTGCCTTTACGGTCATTCTCTGAATTCATTTTCACACCATAGCGTTAAGCGAATTATCAAAATAGTATGTTTCGGCCAATAATCGGTCAACACTTATTATTCATCTCTGCGCCATTCCTCCGCTCAGCTCCGCTTCGTCATTTGCGCATCGATGATTAATAAAAGCGCTCAGCAGGGGGCGAGGTGTTTTTGTCGCTCTGCGCGAACGCAGTTCTACGGCGTGTCAGCCTTGGTGATCACGATATATATCGAGCGCGCCTTTCATGCTGCGCATTTTGATTTGTGTATACGGGAATCATATTAAGCCAGCATACACAGAGTGCCCTGTGCTACTGGTTCAGGGTGATCCCCGAAACCCCCAGTCTCAAATTGAGACAAAAGTGCAGATAAAAGAAACCCCCTAGCTAGGGGGTGAAGTTCGGAAGTGACCGCGGAAAACCGCGGTAAAGTTCGAGGTATTTATTGGCTCGGTAATGCACGGATGGTATCCGCCTGGACTAATGCAAAGTGACGTTGTAATTGTTCAGCCAGGACAGAAAGAATTTTGCCGTCTTCGGTATCTTCAAGCAGCGCTGAAAGTTGGCCTACAGCTTCAACGGATGTTTCGAGGCTGCGAATGTTTAAGTAAACAGGGTCTTTCAGTGGGTCGTATTCCAGATTAATATTCGCGATAGTCATGGGCATATCTCCATTATGGTCATGATAGGGGTGCGGCGGGACGGCTATCCTGTCGCACTCTGATTATTTGATCACGTTACGTTTGCTGGGGCAAGAGCCGCAAAGCCATCAGGAACCCTCCCCGACGGAGCGGGGCCCCTCCCGCTGTTTTGCGTCTCATTACTTTCAATCGGACATGTGACACAGCTCAGACTAGACAGATAGGCATTAACCCCCTGCAATCCTGCCAGTTCGGCAATATCCAATAACAACGACTGCACTTTAAGGCGGCGAATGATCTTCCACTGTTCTGGGGTAATGATTGCCAGCAACATGGCGTTTTCATCATCCTGCTTTTCAGCAAGCTGTTCATCGGTCAATTCTTTGGCCAATTCCAGTTTTGCGCGAAGTCCAACACTCCAATGCAGCTGCCGGCGACCTTTAAATACTTCGGCGTATGACTTGAACAATGCCGTGGCTTTCCGAGGTTCGTAATCCACATCGTCACCATCCAGAACGGCACGAAGCAATCCCCACGGGGTAGCCCCTTTACGTTTTGTTTTCTTGGTGTGGGATTTAGTCATTTCGTCTTCAAGTCCCCACTTGCTCGCATACTTGGCGGCTTCAGCACCATTTTGCACAGTACAGCCATGCTCATATGATGGCGCAGGTAATTCAGCCAGACGGCAAGCTCTAGCCCATGAAGCGCGATAAACGTCTTGAATGATGTGCTGGCGTGCTTTGCTGTTGGTGAAGACAAGAATATGAAAATGAGGATGCCAGCCATTGAGGCCATGAGTAACTTCAAACGCCCTAACATAGCCGTGGATTTCTACATCAGGATGTAATTTGCGAAGTAGGTTTTTAACGGAGT
>NZ_JRKB01000035.1:0-173121 GCF_000800945.1 Plesiomonas sp. ZOR0011 | reverse complement strand
TATCTTTTGGATATCAGCATTCTCAAACGAGTGCCCACACAGATTGTCTGATTAACTTTTTAAAGAGCAATGTCGCTTCACGTCCGATTTGCTTTCGCGTTTCGTTCCGTGCCGACAGGGAACGCATTATAGGGAGGTGCCGAAAAGACGCAAGGGCTAAATCACATTTTTTATCGAAAAACGTATCAAGCGCGCAAACATTGAACTAAATCACAGTTTTGTGTATTTAATCACCGATTTATAGCCAATACCTCATACCTCTGGAGTCTCATTTCGCTCGAGGAGGACGATTCCCCATACGTTTTCTCGTTTTTCATCGCTCTTTCATCTTCTTTTAGCTTCCTTGATACCCTCTGCCATCTCTACACATACATAAAGTACACCGATAAAGACCCCCCAACTCAGAGTTAATGAGTGCTTAGACTCGGATGCATCACTCAACAACGGGAGTTTGTAATAAATGACTGGTTTATCGCAAAATCCTTCAGGATACGTTTAATAAATGGCGTAATCATGACGCTTATATCCAGCAATTACCGATCATTTCGCCTGCCGCGCTGCATGCGCTCTCAGGCCCGTTGAAAGAACACACCATCAATGACCAAGCCGCTACAGTCTTATTACGATCTGATTGATAACCCTTCGCACCGCTGCCCCTGCATCTTGGTGCTGGATACGTCCTACAGCATGTACGACATTGCTATCCGCGAACTAAATCAGGGGTTGCAGCAATTCATTCAAGCGGTGAAGCATGATGATTATGCGGGGCAATCAGTGGAAGTGGGCGTGGTGACGTTTGGTCATCGAGTGATCCCGCAACTACCGCTGACCCCCGTTCGACAAATTGAGAACGTAGATAACTTTATTGCCAGTGGTGATAGCCCGATGGGCGCCGCAGTACATGCCGGTTTGGATATCTTGGAAGCGCGTAAACGTGCCTATCAAAAAGCGGGAGTGGCTTACCACCAGCCGTGGCTGATTTTGATGACAGATGGCGTGCCTACTGATGAATGGCGCTCGGCAGCTGTACGTTGTCAGACTCTGGCCGATCAGAAAAAACTCTCGGTGTATTCGATTGCCATGGGCCCAGATGCGGATTTAAATGTGTTAACGCACTTTGGTGAGCGTAAACCGATGCGCCTACGCGGACTACGTTTTCGCGAGTTTTTCCAATGGCTGTCCGCCAGCATGGAGCGCCTGAGCCAATCCCATCCAGATATGCCAGATACCGAAGAAGTTGATACCTTAGGTTGGGAAGCGCTGTGAATCCGGGCGATAAAATTCTGGATATTCACGGCCATTTTCGCCGTTTAGGGGCATACATTGGCCGCGGCGGTGAAGGCACGGTATTTGCCCTGCAGCACCAGCCAGACATTCTCATCAAATGTTACCACGCTGGACGTAGAGCGCTGCCCGCTTACAGTAAAGAGCAACGAGCGAAAATCACCCAACAGATCAGCATGTCTGCTGCGCTACGTACGTTGCCGTTAGCCTGGCCGCGGGTACTGATTTTTGATGAGCTGCAAAACTGGCTGGGCTATGCCATGTACCATGCGCGTGGATTTCCGCTGGCCAAGCTGATTCATCCTAATTTGTATCATCAGCATGCGCCGGCACTCAATCGCATCGAGTTAGTGGGCTATCTGCTCAATCTACTGGCCACGCTGGATGCTTTGCATCAGCAAAATATTTTTGTCGGCGATCTAAATCCGCACAATTTGTTGTGCGACCCGCATATCGGCACAGTCACATTGCTCGATTGCGACAGTTTCCAAATCCCACATTCTGATGAGCAAGTTTTTGCCTGTACCGTTGGTCACCCAAGTCTGCTGCCGCCCGAATTTCGGGGGAAATCACTGAAAGAAACGCGACGCAATGCCGCCTCTGATTGCTACGCCGTGGCGATGATCACCTTTATGACGTTAATGATGGGGCGACACCCATTTGATCATCAAGGAGGGGAAAGCTTAGCGGATAATATGACGAAGGGCTTTTTCCCTTATGCGCGTTGTAACATTAGTGCCGATGGCCAGCACCATATTCCATTAGGTGAATGGTACTTATTGTGGCAAATGATCCCTGATACATTGCAGCAACTGTTTGAGCGCTGCTTTATTGAAGGCCTGCACCAGCCAGAAAAGCGCCCCACTCTGACTGAATTCCGGCAACATTTGCAGCATTACCACGGCCAGCTGGTCAATGGCGAGAAAGCACCATGTTTAGGGATCCCTCGGCGCATGGCGCTTGAGGCACCCTCTTCAAGCGAATCTAAGCCAGTCATGCTGCGCAGGGCCACACCCGAGCGAGATGTAGTAAGCCGAGTGGTTGAAAGCATCGTTATCTAAGCGATGTATAGCACTAAACAGGCAGCTATAAAGAAAACAATAAGTAGCATGCAAAACATCATGCTACTTAGTCTAATAAGCGTTATTTAAGATAAGCGATGTGCTATTTAGGGAAGGAAATGCACTCATAGCAGACGACTGCCATGGGCATCACGCAGACTGTACCGATTTCTCTGCACTTTTTTCTTCGACACCTTCTTGTATCGTCACGTGCTGTTCTGACTGCATATTTTTCTTCTGCACTAATTTGCCATGCAGCCAAACACCGCTGGCTTTCATGCTGTAACCAAATACCGCACCTAACACCAGCGATGGCACAACCACCTGCCATTGGCCGTTAGCTGCAAAAGTCGCACAGCAGCCAATGAATGTTCCTGGAATGAATTTCAGCCAGTTTTGCTTGGCTTGGATACACATAAAGAAAGAGACGACGGCGGTCAGCATATAACCGGCGATTTCCAGATGCGGAGTTAATGCGCTGCCATGCAGGATCACCATCGCCCAGAAAACACCGCTCAGATTAGTCAGCACGCTAAGCAGCAAGCCACGTACCCCATCGACTGGAGACGCAAAGTAGGTGGTGCAGCCGAGGAAACCCGCCCAACTGAGCAAACCGAGACTGACCGCAATCCAAGCCCAAAGACCAGAGAGAAGACCGGTAGTCAGTGCGATTGCCATAAGAATGCTCATACTTTTGCGCTCCGTAGTATAGAAGGAGCGAAGTATAAGGATCTGACTATTGTCAGATAAAGAGGTACATCAAACTTTTATGCAAATACTCAGCGTGAAAATCACCGCAAAGTGACTTACATCACACAATTTATGTATTTCACATACTCAGCCATGCTGATGAAACGCGATTAACCCGCACACGCATACGCCCCATAGGCCAGCGTAGAGGCTGGAGACAGGCGATCATTCATCACCTTAATCGGCTCGCCGAGAGCCAGAGGGCGATCATTGAGGATCATCTGTGGCTGGGCAACTAAGCACAAACTGGCGTTACCGCTATTTTCCACCACAAACAGCAATACTTTTTCTTCGCTATCAACCAATTGTACTTGAACCAATTCACCCATTTCCGGTGAATAACCATGATTGATTTGGGCAAAATACCAGCTCTTTGGCATTACCGGTTTTAAAAAGCGTTGCGCGGCAACGGCGTTTAAAACTAATTCTGCTTTCTGTGCTGATGTCAGTGGGCTAGCGTGTAAGCCATCCATATAATCATAATATTGCGCTGTATCTTCGACCGTAAATGCACAGCCAGAAAAAATATCCGCAATCAAAAAACGACCCGCGAGCCGGGAGCGAAATACCATTCCATTGGCAAGATCGAGCATTAAACGGTCAAACTCGGCGTCAAAATACCATTTCCAGCGATCGTCCGGCTTGATTTTCATTATCAGACCTAATGTATTTTATCAGTGTAGACAGTGTGTTTTATAAAACGGCAAGGTACAGGATAAATGTAAACCAGACAGGCGTTATTGCAAACCCCTGTCTGGCCTTTTATGCAGAAATAATCAGAGATGGGACACAATATCTTTAATTAAACGCGGACCATGATAAATAAAGCCAGAATAAATCTGCACCAGTGATGCTCCCGCAGCCATTTTCTCACGCGCGGCAATGGCTGAATCAATCCCGCCGACACCGATTATCGGTAACTGCCCTTTCAGCTCAGCGGATAATTTACGGATCACTTCAGTACTACGATGCTGTAACGGTCGGCCACTTAATCCACCCGCTTCTTCGGCATGCTTATATCCTTGCACCAAACTACGGTCTAACGTGGTGTTAGTGGCAATGACACCATCAATTTTATAGCGCACCAAGCTATCGGCAATTTGGATTAACTCTTCATCGGTTAAATCTGGTGCAATTTTCACCGCCACCGGTACATAACGGCCATGCTTTTTATGCAGCTCTTCTTGGCGCAATTTTACGCCTTGCAGCAAATCATCCAACGCTTCGCCATATTGTAATGTACGCAGGCCCGGCGTATTTGGAGAGGAAATATTGATCGCAATATAACCGGCATGCTCGTACACTTTATCCATACAAATCAGGTAATCATCTTTACCTTTCTCTACCGGTGTATCTTTGTTTTTACCAATATTGATGCCGATAATGCCATCGTATTTCGCCTGTTTTACATTCTCGACCAGATAATCGACACCCATATTATTAAAGCCCATCCGGTTGATGATCCCTTCGGCTTCCAAAATGCGGAATAGACGTGGCTTGTCATTACCCGGTTGCGGACGTGGCGTTACGGTACCGACTTCGATAAATCCAAATCCCATCGCACCCAATGCATCGAGGCAATCAGCGTTTTTATCCAGACCCGCGGCTAAACCCACTGGATTTTTAAAGCTCAAACCCATGCAGCTGACAGACTTATTGGGGATATTTTGACGGATGACGTATTCGAGGGGAGTGCCGGTGATCAGCTTAAGATTATGAATGGTTAAATCATGAGCGCGTTCTGGCTCAAATTGAAAAATGGCTTGTCGGGCTAAACGGTAAAGCATGATACCTCTCCTGATAAACACGCGGTCACGAATCCTGCGCATCAACGGGAGGGCTACACAGCAGAGGGAGAAAAAAGCAGTACCGGTCTGTGTGTTTCCTCACCCGGAACTGCGCAATCATCAAGCATAAACGAGCTGAATGCCCCGGTCAGAAACCGGAGTCGCATTATGGTCAAGTTGATCGGCTTTGTCATTGTGTTTCGTCAATTTTTGTCACTTTCAGCAGCGTTGCAGACTAACAATGCTGTTTTGCGCATTTATTTCCAGTCGAAAGCGACCATTAACACCGTTATGTAGCAAAAATGTACGAAAACGGGCCGCCGGTAAACTCAGCCGCTTTCCCTCTTCAGACCAGACCAAAATTTGCCGAGCTTGACCATGGTAGTGGTGTAAAAAGGTTTGATAATCAATTGAAAGGGAAAAATGGAAGATCATCGCAAACAATACGGCAGGTTGCCCTGCCGTATCCGGTTAAACAGACAAATATGCTGAAAAGTAGGATTTTATCCCCTCAGCAGGCTTAGCCTAAAGACTTGGTGATTTTTTCAAACAAATCACGTGCCAAATTGTCCAGTTTTTGTAAACGTAACAGCTGCTCGCGCATCAATTGCTGACGTTCGGCGTCATAACGCCCCAAGCGGATCAACGGCTCAATCAACCGTGATGCCACCTGAGGATTACGGCTATTCAACTCCACCAGCACATCGGTCAGGAAGCGATAACCCGAGCCATCTTTAGCATGGAAGGCCGATGGATTACCCGATGCAAAAGCACCAATCAGAGAGCGCGTACGGTTCGGATTCGCCAAGCTGAATGACGGATGCTGCATCAACGCTTTCACGTTTTCCAGCACATTGGCCGCCGGACTGGTTGCCTGCAACATGAACCACTTATCCATCACCAAGCCATCATGCTGCCATTTATCCGCAAAGTGCTGCATCAGGTTGTCACGGCATGGCAACTCGGCACTGACAGCGGCAGACAGCGCGGCCAGCGTATCGGTCATGTTATCGGCCTGCTCGTATTGACGACGCACCAGTGCGTCAGCCCCTTCAGCAAAGGCCAAATAACTGAGACAAGTATTACGCAGCGCACGACGAGCAATATCAGCATGCTCAACACGATATTCTGGCAAAACATGCGCTTGATACACAGCGCGCAGTTCATCGTTTAATTCCAACACCAGCTCATCACGAATAAATTCACGCACCGCGCGGATCGCATCCGGATCAATCAGATCGAACAATTCCGCCAGCTCGGTCTCTTTCGGCAATGTCAGGATCAAGGCCGCCAAGGCCGGATCGAGCTGCTCATCCAGCAATACTGCACGGAATGCATCCACTACCTCAATCGGCAACTCCAGCGCATTACCGGCCTGCCAGTTAGCGACATTCAAACGCACATATTTACCAATCAGCATTTGCGCCGCATCCCAACGTGCAAAGTCATTGCGAGCATGCGCCATCAGGAAAGTCAGTTGCTTATCGGTGTACGGGTAATCCAGTTTCACTGGCGCAGAAAACTCACGCAGCAGTGAGATAACTGGCGCTTGCGGCACCTTTTCAAAGACGAACGTTTGCTCCGGCTCAGTGACATTCAGCACCGAACTCACCGCCTGCCCCCCACTTTGCAGCGGGATCACCGCGCCATCTTCGGCATAAAGCTCAATATCTAGTGGAATATGCAAAGCCAGTTTTTCGGTTTGTTCTGGCGTTGGCGGCGTACTTTGGCGCACATGCAGACGATAAACCTGCTGCTTAGCATCATATTCATCACGCACCTGCAACTGCGGTGTACCGGCTTGGCTGTACCAACGGCGGAATTGGGTCAAATCGATACCCGAGGCATCTTCCATCGCTTTGACAAAATCTTCACAGGTTGCCGCACTGCCGTCATGACGCTCGAAATACAAGCGCATCCCCGCTTGAAACGCCTCTTCACCCAGCAAGGTGTGCATCATGCGAATGACTTCAGAGCCTTTCTCGTACACGGTCACGGTATAGAAGTTATTCATCTCGATAACTTTATCCGGACGGATCGGGTGGGCCATAGGGCTCGCATCTTCAGCGAACTGTGCACCCCGCATCACTCGCACATTATTGATGCGGTTAACCGCACGTGAGCCCAGATCAGAGCTGAACTCTTGATCGCGGAACACAGTCAGCCCTTCTTTTAGACTGAGCTGGAACCAGTCGCGACAGGTCACGCGGTTACCGGTCCAGTTGTGGAAATATTCATGCCCAATCACCCGTTCGATATCCAGATAATCGGTATCGGTAGCGGTTTCGGCTTTTGCCAGCACAAACTTGGAGTTAAAGACGTTCAGCCCTTTGTTCTCCATCGCGCCCATATTGAAGAAGTCCACCGCCACGATCATGTAGATATCCAGATCGTATTCCAGACCAAAACGGCGTTCATCCCAGCGCATCGATTGCTTCAAGGATTCCATCGCCCAATCGGCGCGATCCAGATTACCGCGATCGACATACAGCTCCAGCGCGACATCACGACCCGAGCGCGTGGTGAAAGTATCACGCAATACATCAAAATCGCCCGCCACCAGTGCGAACAGATACGACGGTTTCGGGAATGGATCAGACCACTGCATCCAGTGACGCCCATCCGCCAGCTCTCCGCTCGCCACACGGTTCCCGTTAGACAGCAGGTACGGATAACGCGCTTTATCGGCGGTGATTTTGGTCTGATAACGCGCCAACACATCTGGGCGGTCAAGGAAATAGGTGATGCGACGGAACCCTTCCGCTTCACACTGGGTGCACAGTGCCTCACCGGATTGATACAAGCCCGACAGCGCCGTATTTTTCGCTGGGCTAAAACGCGTGATGATGGTTAACTCACACTCCGCCGGCAAACCGTTGATGGTCAGACTATGGCTATCTTGCTGATAATCCGTCACTGGCTGGCCATTCACGGCCACGGAAACCAGCGTCAGCCCCTCACCGTTAAGTACCAACGGCTGGGCATGCTCACTCTGACGAACCAGATGGCTAACGGCAGTCACCACGGTATCATCGGCGGATAAATCAAAATCCAGCGCCACATCAGTAATGGTGTAATCTGGCGCGCGGTAATCCTTGCGATATTTAGCTTGCGGCTCGGTCTGCATTTGTTGCGTCATTATTCTTCTTCCCTCTGCAGTATTTAGGCTGTTTTCATCTTCAACACGCGCAGTAACTCATGTTGTGACTCGCACTCTCATTGAAATTAAAAGCGTGAGATTCATGCTGCGATAAACATATTGTGCGATGAATTACTTGCAGCCTGTCATAAAAATAAGGTTGTGGTCAAACACCGTTTATAAGCCAAAACGGCTTCGCTCCGCAGCCAGACATAAAATACCCATAATAGTATAACCATCGGTAATTATGCCGCTTTTCACCATCTGCAAAACATCATCAAACGGATAGCGCTCTACCGTAATATCTTCCGACTCTTCCAAAGTCTGTTCCGCTTGGCTTAAGCCAGTAGCCACAAACAGCGCACCGGTCTCATTGGTGATGGAATTCGAGACATGGAAACCCAACAGCAAAGGCTCAATGGCCTCCGCCAGTAGACCGGTCTCTTCTTGCAGTTCGCGGCGCGCGGTATCAAACCAGTTCTCACCGTGCGGACAACCGCCTTCCGGCAGCTCCAACGAGCTATTGCAGCCGGTTGCATAACGGGTTTGCCGCACCAAGGTGATAGAGCCATCCGCATGCAAAGGCACGATACCTACGCCACGGTTTTTGAACTCCACAACCCCGTACAGCGCCGGATTGCCGGCCGGATTAATGACCTGGTCTTCCCGCACCCGCATCCACGGGTTTTCATAAACAGTTTTGCTTTCAAGGGTTTGCCAAGAGGACATATCTTGCCGCCTGTCTTAATTCGTTTCGACTGAACACGAGGTCTATTGTATGCAAGCTGGCAGAGGATGGCGCAAAAATAAAGAATAAATACAGAGACAAAACATTACATACGGTATGTTTGTCTGCTTTGCAGTAAATAAACTTGACGGATGTCATACTGTTCTGAGGTATACTTGCCGCAGTGGTTAACAGCCAGTGTTTATAAAGGATATTGTACGGTAATTATGACTCAATCCGTAATCACGCCGATTTTGTCGTCACTGCTCGACACTGATGCTTATAAGCTGCATATGCAGCAAGCGGTTTACCTGCTCTACCCGGATACTCCGGTGGTAGCGGAGTTCCGCTGCCGTGGCGCGCACGCGCTGAGCCGCTATGCGCATGAAATTGCAGCCCAGATTGAGCTGATGGCCGATCTGTCGCTGAGCGACGAAGAATACCGGTACTTATCCGGCCTGCCGTTTTTCCGTGCCGACTACCTAAACTGGCTCAAGAATTATCGCTATAAGCCTGAGCAAGTCACCGTGAATGTGGTGCAAGGGCAACTGGCGCTGCATATTGAAGGCCCATGGCACGAAGTGATCATGTGGGAGGTTCCGCTGTTGGCCTTGATCAGTGAGATCAGCCAGCGTCACCGCTATCCACATATCACAACTGAGCAAGCGGTCAGTCATCTGCGTAACAAGCTGGCAATTTTTGAAGCCAACTCGGCAGATCTGAATATGGATCAGTTCCGTTTGGTCGACTTCGGTACTCGTCGCCGTTTCTCTGCCGATGTGCAACACGCCGTTATCAGTACATTGCAGCAAGAGTTCCCGGGCTTTTGTGGCACCAGTAACTACCACTTAGCGCGGCAGTTGAACCTGACTCCGGTCGGTACCCAAGCCCATGAATGGTTCCAAGCGCACCAGCAACTGAGTCCGGCGCTGGCACAAAGTCAGCGCGCCGCACTGGATGCATGGCTTAAGGTGTATCCAGACTCACTCGGCATTGCGCTGACAGACTGCATCACCATGGATGCGTTCTTGCGCGATTTCGATTTGCGTTTTGCCACCCGCTACCAAGGTTTGCGCCACGACTCTGGTGATGCCATCGCGTGGGGTGAAAAAGCCATTGCGCACTATCAAGCGCTTGGTATCGATCCGCAGAGCAAAACGCTGGTCTTTTCCGACAATCTGGATTTGGATAAAGCCTTGGGCTTGTATCGCCACTTCCACCATCGGATTAACATCACGTTCGGCATTGGTACTCGCCTGACTTGCGATATTCCAGGGGTTGAACCGCTGAACATTGTGATCAAATTGACTGAATGCAACGGTAAGCCCGTGGCCAAGCTGTCTGACAGCCCAGGGAAAACCATCTGTCAGGATCCACAATTTGTTGCCGATTTATGCAAGGCCTTCTCCCTACCACTGGCCTGCAACGGCTAAACTGACAGTAACCGCCTATCACAACAGGGAATATTCCTATTGCGATCAAGGCTACAGCTGCCGTATTCAGCATTATCGAATTAACATGGACGGAGCCTCTGCTCCGTCCTGTGTATAGAACATCTTTTCGGAGTAACAACCTTGCGTTTTGACGAGCTTTCTCTCGACTCACGTCTGATCAACACCATTAATAACCTCGGTTATGAACAACCAACCGAGATCCAGCAAATGTGTATTCCGGCCGCCATTACGGGGCGAGACATCATCGCGTCATCGCAAACCGGCTCCGGTAAGACCATGGCGTTTTTGCTGCCTATGATGCAACGCCTGCTGCGTGAGCGTGCCCGTCAAAAGCGCGATCCACGCGCGGTGATCCTCGCGCCAACCCGCGAACTGGCGCGTCAGGTTTATGCTCAACTGCGTTTTTTGCTGGCAGGTAAAAATCTCGATGCCGCACTGCTGCTGGGCGGCGAAAACTTTAACGACCAAATTCGTGCACTGCGTAAAAATCCACATATCATCATCGCGACACCGGGTCGTTTGGCGAACCATCTGAAAGAGCGCAGCATCTACCTGAACGGGGTAGAAATGCTGATTATGGATGAAGCTGACCGGATGCTGGATTTGGGTTTTGCTGAAGAGCTGAAAGCCATTAACCAATCGGCCGATCACCGCCATCGTCAGACGCTGATGTTCTCCGCGACCATTACGCCTGACGTGGAAGCGTTGGCATTTGCCGCGCTGAAAAACCCACGTCGTATTGCGGTGGGTGATGCGATGGCGCAGCATGCTGACATCACGCAGCGTTTCTATCTGGCCGATCATTTGGATCACAAGCAAGCCCTGCTCTCACACTTGCTGAGCAACGAAGAGTATCAACAGGTGATCATTTTCACCGCCACCCGCTCTGATACCGAGCGTCTGGCCGACATGCTCAATCAGCAAGGTCTCAAAGCCATTGGCCTGAGCGGTGAGCACAGCCAAAGTGCCCGTAACAAGATCATGGATGACTTCAGCCGTGGCTGTTACAAAGTGCTGGTAACCACCGATGTGGCCTCCCGAGGTCTGGATCTGCTGAATGTCTCTTTGGTGATCAACTTTGATATGCCAAAACAGCCGGAAGAGTACATCCACCGTATTGGTCGTACCGGTCGTGCAGGCAGCAAAGGCAATGCGGTATCGCTGGTCGGTCCGAAAGACTGGGAAAGCTATGAGCGCGTGAAAGCTGCGGTCAACCAACCGCTGGACTTCTCCATCATTGAAGGCCTGACCGGTAAGTTCCAAGGTTTACGTAAGAAAGTTGCCAAGCCGCAGATGAAGAAAACGGCTAAGCCAGCCAAAGCGTCAGATAATAAACCGGTGAAAGCCAAACCACGTGCGGCGCGTAAATTCACCGCCGGCACGGATGCGGGTATGACGATGATGAAGCGTAAGCCAAAACAGTTGATTGTTGAGCGCGCCGATCCGGATCTGCCAGAAGAGTAAGCCTTTTACTTTACTGACCGCACTTCCTGCGGAGATACAGTACAACGGCTACCGCGCGATGATAGAAACACATACAGAAAAGCCCCGCCAAATTGGCGGGGCTTTTTATTCGCTGCGAGCTACGCGATGATTTCTATCGGCAAGCGCTTATAGCGCGCGCAAAATAGCATCCACGCTGTCTTTGGCATCGCCAAACAGCATCTGGGTGTTTTCTTTGAAGAACAGTGGGTTTTGCACGCCGGCATAGCCGGTGTTCATGGAGCGCTTAAACGCCACCACGTTCTGTGCTTTCCACACTTCCAGAACCGGCATGCCCGCAATCGGACTGTTCGGATCTTCCAGCGCGGCAGGGTTCACGGTGTCATTGGCACCGATCACCAACACCACATCGGTATCAGGGAAGTCTTCGTTGATCTCATCCATTTCCAGCACGATGTCGTACGGCACTTTCGCTTCGGCCAGCAGAACGTTCATGTGTCCTGGCAAACGGCCGGCAACTGGGTGAATACCAAAACGCACCTGTACGCCTTTTTCACGCAGTTTCTGCGTGATTTCCGCGACTGGATACTGCGCTTGTGCAACCGCCATACCGTATCCCGGAGTAATGATAACTGAGCCTGCGCTCTTGATCAGCTCCGCCACTTCTTCAGCGGTCGTTTCACGGTACTCGCCCATCTCTTCATCACCACTGGAAACCGCACCATCGGTACCGAAACCACCGGCAATTACGCTGATGAAAGAGCGGTTCATCGCCTTACACATGATATAAGACAGAATCGCACCAGAAGAGCCAACCAGCGCACCGGTTACGATCAGCAGATCGTTCGCCAGCATGAAGCCCGCTGCGGCAGCTGCCCAACCGGAGTAGGAGTTCAGCATGGAAACCACCACCGGCATGTCAGCACCACCGATAGAAGCCACCAGATGCCAACCAAACGCCAGCGCAATCAGGGTCATCAGCACCAGAACGAACGTACCACCACCAGCGTTCAAGAACACCAACAGCAGCAGGAACGATACCACCAGCGCCGCCAGATTCAATTTATGGCGATGCGGCAGCATCAGCGGTTTAGAGCTGATTTTGCCACGCAGCTTACCAAACGCCACGATTGAACCGGTGAAGGTCACGGCACCAATGAAGATCCCCAAGAACACTTCGGTCAGGTGGATATTCAGCAGCACGCCTTCGGTCGCGCCGTGGTCAAAGTAGCTGTTAAAGCCCACCAGAACCGCCGCCAGACCCACGAAGCTGTGCAGTACCGCAACCAGCTCAGGCATCTCGGTCATTTCAACGCGCTGAGCCAGACGGATCCCGATCGCACCACCGATAATCATCGCCAGCAAAATCCAAGCAACACCGGCTGAGTGTGGACCTAAAATGGTTGCCACCAGCGCGATTGCCATACCGGTAATACCATACCAGTTACCGGCTTTAGCCGTTTCGTGCTTGGACAGACCGGCCAGACTCATAATAAACAGCACCGCAGCCACAATATAAGCTGCTTGTACCAATCCTTCAGACATGTGCTACCCCTCAGTCCCTTCTGAACATCTTCAGCATACGCTGGGTGACGGTGAAGCCACCGAAAATATTAATACTGGCGATCAATACCGCGATAAAGGCCAAGAACGACACAAAGCCATGTCCTTGCCCAATTTGCAGCAGCGCACCGACCACAATGATGCCGGAAATGGCGTTGGTAACAGACATCAGCGGGGTATGCAGAGCATGACTGACGTTCCACACCACGTAGTAACCTACGACGCAAGCCAGAACAAATACGGTGAAGTGAGACAAAAAGGCCGCTGGCGCCGCGTTAGCGATCCAACCAAACAGCACAATACCAGCAGCCATCAGACCGTATTTCTTGGCCGGAGACGCCGGTTTCTCTTCCACTTTCGCCGCTTGCGGTTTGGCAGCCGCTTGCTGTTGTGGTTGAGCCGAGACTTTGATCGCCGGAGGTGGCCAAGTGACATCCCCCTCTTTAATCACAGTCACGCCGCGCAGCACCACATCCTCGAAATCGATATTGATGGTGCCATCTTTTTCTTTGCACAGCAGCTTAAGCAGGTTAACCAAGTTGGTACCGTACAGCTGAGAAGACTGTGTCGGCAGACGGCTTGGTAAATCGGTATAACCGATAATCTTGACCTGATTGTCAGTGACAACCACTTTGTCTGCTTCGGTCAGCTCACAGTTACCGCCGGTCGCCGCAGCCAGATCCACAATCACGCTGCCTGGCTTCATGCTGGCTACCATTTCGGTCGTGATCAGTTTTGGTGCTGGACGGCCAGGGATCAGCGCCGTGGTAATAATGATGTCCACTTCTTTGGCTTGCGCCGCAAACAGCGCCATCTCAGCTTTAATGAAAGCTTCTGACATCACTTTGGCGTAACCATCGCCACTGCCCGCTTCTTCTTCAAAATCCAGCTCGAGGAACTCAGCCCCCATACTCTGAACTTGTTCTTTTACTTCCGGACGGGTGTCAAACGCACGCACAATCGCGCCCAGACTGCCCGCAGCACCGATAGCAGCCAAACCGGCCACACCAGCACCAATGACCATCACCTTGGCTGGCGGTACTTTACCCGCGGCGGTGATCTGACCGGTGAAGAATGAACCGAACTCATGCGCGGCTTCAACCACGGCACGATAACCGGCAATGTTAGCCATCGAGCTTAACGCATCCAGTGATTGGGCGCGGGAGATACGTGGTACCGCATCCATCGCCATCACATTGATTTTACGCTCAGCCAGTTTGGCCATCAGCTCCGCATTCTGGGCTGGCCAGATAAAGCTGATTAACGATGCACCTTCTTTCAGCAGAGGAATTTCCGCATCCTCAGGCGCATTCACTTTTAAAATAATGTCAGCGTTCCAGACATCCGAAGTCGGGACAACTTGCGCGCCGGCAGCAACATAGGCTGCATCATCAAAGCTAGCAAGGTGACCGGCTCCCTGTTCAATGACAACACTGAACCCCAATTTCAGCAGTTGTTCCACCGTTTTCGGTGTGGCAGCTACCCGCGATTCATTCGCAAGTCGTTCCTTTGGTACACCAATCTGCATAGTTATTCCTTCAATTGGCATCAGTTAGCGAAAAAAATAATCCGCACCAGTGCCTGAGTCCTGTCACTGGTGTTGTACGCTATCACATCCCCGAAAGGGATTGCCTGCGTTGCTGCAGTTACCCACAGCTCCCCTGCATAGATGTGTCCTCCTTAACCCATAACAACAATAACGTCAGCAATGACAAATAAAATTTCTGAAAGATTATTGCGCAAAAGCTGTAACCACAACGCAACGTCATTCAAAATTTAGAAAATAAACTACTGAAATTATCCGAAGGGATCTACTAATAACAGGTCGAATCAGAAGTTACTGATTAAATTCACAACGAAATGGGGGAAAAGCAACAAAAAAGTGGGCAAATACTCGGCAGTTACATCTTCTGTGCCGGTATCTGACCACTTAGAGAAAAGGAATAAGCACTTTCTTGCAGGTTAGCGTTTAACAAGTTCTATGTGACTATCGAACAAGTTATCGTTCAAAATCAGTTCATTATTTTGCTGTGAGATGTTCAATGACTGACGGCCATTCGGGTAAAACAGCACGACTTCGTGATTTTCATAAATATACAAACCACGGTTTGTCTGTAATTTTCCATCTTTTCCCACACTCTGCGCTTCAAACTGAAAGTCCGGCAGGAAGTTGACTTCAAAGCTATGCAAATGGGAGGTCACATCACTGCCCGTGATTTCTGCACTACGCCAAGCGCCGAGCAATTCCGCTGGCGGCAGTTTTGAAAACATCACATTGCCCATCACAAACTGATTTTGACTCAGTTGGAATTGCAGCATCTGCGGTTGATCCCCTTGCGGATACAACGTCAGGTATTCACTGGTAATGTCATACCGCCCCTGCCAGACATCATGGTTACCGTCATCACGTTGCAGCACAAAGATAAAATGGTTTTTCGAATCAAAGCGAATCGACATCATACGATAGCTAAATTCGCCCAGTGGGATGGCTTGATTGTCTGGCGCACGCCAGATCCAGTCACCGACGATGTACGGCTCGTCAAATGAGTTGAGAGATTGATCCAGCTCGGCCCGAGCCGGTACAGAAAAACTCATACTGGCACACAGCATCAACATCATCAGTGATCGGAGCATAAGCCCTCCGGTAAGCGCATGGCTGCATAATAGAGACCCTGATATATTGACGTTAGTCACAGATAACTTTTTTCACCGTGCATATTAAAGATATTTTTTGCGAAGGCGGTTTCACCGAGCCGCGCTCATGTCTTTTTCCGCCCTCATCACGTCATCACGTCATCACGTCATCACGTCATCACGCAGCAAATCACACTCATTGGGCGAACAACGGCGAATCAGGCCGCAAGCAAAGATAAGGCTGGGGGAATGGGAAAAAAACAGAAAAGAAAAACGCCGGATAGCACCGGCGTTTTCGGGTTTACAGCACAACTCTCATCTCTGGCCAGATTAGAGACTTGTCTCTCTACTGGCGGATGTGTCTGTCGGCTTATCTCGTTTGTCTGACGACTTAGGATTTTGCCGGTTGCGCCTTGGCTTGATCTTTAGCCAGATCCAGCGTGATCTTCACGGTTTCATCCATGTACGGATCCGGATCTTCATAATCTTTCGGGATCGCATCCAAGGTCTTGACCGCCGGTTTACCCGCACGTGCCAAACGCTCATTTACACGCTTGAGTCGCAGGGCATCTTCTTCCTGATTTTCTTTCTGCCGCTCAGCCAGATTCAGCGAGATCTTATTCTCTTTGGCTTTCAGCGCCTTATATTGGGCAATATCAGCCTGAATATAGCCAAATTCTGGATCTTTGGTGATACGCGACTGATGCTGCTTGGTCAGCTCAGGGACAAACTGCGTTGGCGTACCCGATTTGTCATACGGAGCTGGCTCAATGCTATCCCACGGCAAGGCGTTATCTTCAAACGCTTCGCCTGTGTCCGCCGGATCAACACCGGTAGGCATCACGATATCTGGGATCACCCCTTTGTGCTGAGTACTGCCACCATTAATTCGGTAGAACTTCTGGATGGTGTACTGCACATGACCAAGCGGTTTATCAAACAGATCGTAGATATGGTTCAGTGAACGGTGCTGCTGCACAGTCCCTTTACCAAAGGTCTGCTCACCGACGATCAATGCGCGGCCATAATCTTGCATCGCAGCAGCAAAGATTTCTGATGCCGATGCACTAAAACGGTCAACCAATACGGTAAGTGGGCCGTCATAGTAAGAAACGCCATCAGTGTCCGCATTGACCTTAATACGGCCATAGCTGTCACGCACCTGCACCACTGGGCCTTGTGGGATAAACAAGCCACTGAGCGCAGTCGCTTCGGTCAGTGCGCCACCGCCGTTACCACGCAGGTCAATGACGATGCCGGATACTTTCTGATCGCGCAGCTCTTGCAGGCGCGCTTTCACATCTTCACTCAAGCCCACGTAGAAGCTTGGGATCTCCAGTACACCGATTTTCTGTCCGTTAACTTCTTTGACGGACGCTTTCGCAGCGCGGTCTTCTAAGCGAATTTTATCGCGTACCAGCACTACTTCACGGGCTTTGCTGTCTTTACCCGCAGGCAAAATCTGCAGACGGACTTTGCTGCCTTTCGGGCCTTTAATGAGATCGACCACGTCATCTAAACGCCAGCCAATCACATCCACCATCTCTTTGCCTTCTTGACCGACCCCAATAATGCGATCGCCCACGGCAATATTCTTGCTGGACGAGGCAGGGCCTCCGGCCACCAGCGAACGGATCACGGTGTAGTCATCATCGGCTTGCAGCACCGCACCAATGCCTTCCAACGACAAGTTCATCTCGTTGTTAAACTGCTCGGCATTACGTGGGGACAGATAGCTGGTATGCGGATCGATTTCGCGTGAGAAAGCATTCATGAACAGTGAGAACACGTCTTCACTGTTGGTTTGCGCCAAACGGCGGATGGCAAAGTTATAACGCTTGGTCAGCGTTTCCTGAATGGCAGGCCAATCTTTACCGGCCAGCTTCAGACTTAGTGCATCAAATTTGACCTTTTCGTACCACAGCTTATCCAGCTCGGCTGTGGTGGTTGGCCACGGCGCTTTGGAGCGGTCAAGATCATAGGTCTCGTTGCTGGTAAAGGTCATTGGTTTGTCGAGCAAAGACAACGCATAGGCGTAGCGCTCATAGCGGCGTTTTTGCGACAAATTAAACAGCGCATACGCAGTATCTAGCTTTCCCTCTTTAAGTTCTTTATCGAGGTTATCGCGCTGTTTGGAAAATTGGTCGATGTCTGATTTAAGGAATACGTTGTGGTTGTAATCCAGCATTTTCAGGTAACGATCGAAGATCTTTTCTGAAAATTCGCTATTGAGATCAAACTGACGATAGTGGGAACGGGTGAAACGGGCTGTAATGCGCTTTTCCGCAGTGGGATGCTGCATTTCAGGGCCAAGCTGGGGAATGCTGCTCAACGGATACTTAGGCTCAGCAGCGTGCGCCCAGCAGGCCAGCATAAAGCTGGCCGCTAATGTTACTCGAAACAAATTTTTCATGCCTTGCTTCTGTCTCCGCCTCAGGCGAGCAAATGCTCAGCCCGAACAATCATTGCCAAACCGGAGGCCAGCTGGACACGTGCACCGTCTTTGGCTACTTCCAAAACAGTGGCATCCATCAGACCTTTACCGGCACGCACTTTAATCGCCTGACCCACGCTGAGTTGGGCAATTTCGACGCTTTGTACTGGTGTTTCGCTGATTTGCTTCTTCGGCTCTGCCGCAGAGACAGTACGTGAAGATTTGGCTTTACGCGCGGTAGCTGCACGCGCCGGGGTACGCGCTTCGGTGCGCTTCTCCTGACGTGGACGGCGAGGCGCTTTATCACCTTCTTCTTTCTTTGCAGCTGCACGCTTGGCTTTCACCCGTGCTTTCGCTTCTTCCAGTTGCTGGCGGGCATGATCGATATGCTGTTGATCCAGCTCACCGCAAGCATTGCCGTCTAAGTCAATGCGGCTTGCGCCCGCTTTGACACCATGCAGATAGCGCCAACTGGAGGTATATTGACGCAGAGCTGAACGCAGCTGAGTTTTGCTTACTCGAGCATCTTCACCTAAACGTTCTACTACGTCTTGGAAGATACCAATTTTCAGAGGGCGCGCTTCACCTTCGAGGGTAAAGCATTGAGGGAAACACTCTGCCAGATATGCAATAACTTCTTTGCTGCTGGTCAGCTTCTGTTGATTTTCCATGAAAAGTCCTGAATTACTACTTTTACGCCGACAGGCGCAGGCATGAACAGGCTGTATTATAGTGACCTGCTCCATAAAAGCTACGCATCAGCGTCTAAGAGTAGGCCTAAATCAATCACTATTTTTTCTAAGCCCTGTTGATCCTCTGCACTGAACCGTCCTAATGAGGGGCTGTCAATATCCAAAACCCCACAATACTGCCCGTTAACTTTTAATGGGATCACAATTTCGGAACGACTGCGGCTATCACACGCAATGTGTCCGTCAAAGGTATGCACATCGTCTACCCGCAACGTTTTTTGCTCGGCCAGAGCCGTTCCGCATACGCCTTTCCCTACTGGAATACGGGTACAGGCGATTTCCCCTTGAAACGGCCCTAAGACCAACTGCTCGCCGTCCAATAGATAGAAGCCAACCCAGTTGATGTCATCCAGCCGGCTGTTTAACAATGCGCCGGCATTCGCCAAAATCGCGATCAGGTTAGTTTCCCCGTGCAGTAATGCACTCATATCCCGCTGTAATTCAGCGTAAAACGCGCTCTTTTCTGACATTGTAGACCTTTGTTAACAACACGTAACGTATAATGCTACGTTATACGAAAATTTATCTGTTAATCAATCCGTAATCGCCTTTTTATGTATCTGTACGCTGCCGACTGACCTACGCAATATTCTTTGACAAATCATCGCCAGCGGGCGGTTGACTCGGTTAAACTAGTCAGCCATGCCAAAACATCATTTATCTCAGCTACGCGTGGCCCGCTGTGGCTATTGCGATTGCCTGCTGCAGATTCCGCCGTTGATGCGCAATCAAAATGCAGAATGTCCACGCTGTATGTCGGTCACCGCATACGGGCGGGATTGGTCATTGAACCGGTTAGCGGCGATTGCACTGGCGGCGTTGATTCTGATGCCGCTGGCCTGTACCGAACCGCTACTCAAAATCAATTTGTTCGGGGTCAACATCAATGCCTCCTTATGGGAAGGCTTATGGCAAATGGCTTGGCAAGGTTTTCCGGTTACTGCCACCTTAGTGCTGCTATGCGCAGTTGCCGCGCCCGCGCTGTTTGCCGGAGGAATTTTCTATCTCTGGATTGCACGGCGTTTTCGCTGGTCTTTACGCCCTTGCCTGCTGATCTTAGAAAAGCTCAAAGAGTGGGTGATGCTGGATGTCTATCTGCTGGCGCTCGGGGTAACCGCATTCAAAATTCGTGATTACGCGCTACTCAATGGTGGATTTGGCTTAATTCCGCTGTTTTTGCTCACCCTGCTGATGACGCTGCTGATGATCCACTTTAATCCAGCGCAGCTTTGGCAGCGTTACTATCCGATACCAGTTCCCTCATCCAACACGCCGCCAGAGCAAATTTTGCACTGCCCACACTGCCATTATTCTGGGCAGCCGAACGTGGCAGGGCGTTGCCCGCGCTGTTTGATGAAAATGCGTGCACGTTATCAGCAGAGCCTGCAAAAAACTTGGGCGGCGGTGCTGGCGGCCATTGTGATGCTGTTACCAGCAAACTTGCTGCCTATCTCTATTTTGTATGTGCGTGGCGTGCGTGCAGAAGACACCATCATGTCGGGGATTTTATCACTGGTTCAAAACAACAACGTGCCGATTGCCATTATTGTGTTTGTCGCCAGTATTTTGGTGCCGCTAGTAAAAATTGTGGTGATGCTGGCGCTACTGATTTCAGTACAGTTTCGCATTGGCTGGCGGCGACGCTGGCAATTGAATCTCTTTCGTTTTGTTTCAATCATCGGCCGCTGGTCAATGTTGGATCTGTTTGTTCTGGCATTGATGATGTCACTGGTCGATAGGGATCAGATCCTGTCATTTACTCTGGGGCCGGCGGCGTTCTTTTTCTGCGCCGCCGTTTATCTGACCATGCTGGCTGCAGAATGGTTTGATACGCGTTTAATCTGGGATGTCCATGCCAAACCAACAACCTCACGCACCTGAACAGCCGCCGGTCGCGGCAAAAATCAAAACCAAACGCCGGATTTCACCGTTTTGGATATTACCTGTGATTGCGGTGGCGATCGCCCTGAGTCTGGTGTACTACACGCTACGCGAGCAAGGTGAACAGATTTCAATTCACTTTAACTCGGCCACCGGTATCGTGCCGAACCGTACCCCCATTCGCTTCCAAGGGTTAGAAGTGGGGATGGTGCGTAAAGTCTCATTGGGCCCTAACCTGCAAGGCGTAACGGTTACAGCCGATATTTACAGCCAAGCGGTGGATACGCTGCGCCAAGGAACACAGTTCTGGTTAGTCACCCCGAAAGCCTCACTGGCCGGGATTTCTGGGCTGGATGCGTTGGTATCGGGTAACTACATCAATATGCTGCCGGGCGAAGGCGCGAGTGTCAGTCATTTCTCGGCGTTAAGTGCGCCACCGCGTTATCGTGAATCGACCGGTGATTTGCTGGTGCACTTGCGCAGTGATGATTTAGGGTCTCTCTCGACCGGCTCGCAAGTCTACTACCGCAAAATACCGGTGGGGACAGTGAATGATTATCGCATCGCGCCGGATAACGAAGGCGTGTTGATCGATATTTTGATTGAGCAGCGGTTCGCCAATTTGGTCAAAACCACCTCCCGCTTCTGGAACACCAGTGGCGTACAAGCCGATGTCAGTTTATCCGGCGCCAGCATCAAGTTAGAAAGCCTCAATGCGCTGATCAACGGGGCCATTGCGTTTGACTCGCCAGCCGATGCACCGCAGGCCTCCGATGATGCGTCCTATCCGCTGTATCCCGATTTAGCGGCTAGCCAGCGCGGGATCAGTGTGCACCTATCCTTCCCAAATGCTGGGGGATTAAAAGCCGGTAGCACGCCATTGATGTATCAGGGCTTGAAAGTCGGCCTACTGACTAACCTGGACCTACAAGATGTCAACAGCGTGGCGGGAACCTTGGTGGTAGACCCCTCCATCAAAGATTTGCTGCGCTCTGGCACGCATATCAAATTGCAGCGCCCAAGTTTTTCCCTTAGCAATCCCGCTGGCGTGAGCACCTTGTTAACCGGTCCAACCCTGCAACTGATGCCTGGGGAAGGTGCACCGCAACGGCGTTTCACGGTTGTGGATGATAGCCAGCTGCTGCAACAAACCGAAAATTCACTGCAATTTACGCTGCTGGCTCCGCAGTCATTTGGCGTGGATGTCAATCAACCCGTGTGGCTGAACGGGATCAATATCGGTCAGATTATTACGCGTGAGCTAACGCCAGAAGGCGTGCTGTTTTCCGTGGCGATAGAGCCGCGTTATCGGCATTTGATCCACGCAGATAGCCGCTTTGCCGCGGCCAGCCGAGTTGATGTTCAAGTGGGTTTGGATGGCGTGGAGGTCAAAGGCGCCTCAGCACAGGAGTTTTTACAAGGCGGCATCAATGTGATAGCCGGCGGTAAAGGCACGCCGAAGAGCCGCTACACCCTGTATGGCGATCTGAAAAGTGCGCGCGCCGGTATTGATTACGCTGATTTAAAACCGACCCTGACATTGCAAGCCAGTGAGCTGCCCGATATCCAGCAAGGCTCGGTGGTTTTGTATCGTAAATTCCCAATTGGTCAGTTGCTTTCTATCAAACCAACCGCCAAAGGCGAATTCAATGTTGCGGTATTTATCGACCCGCAGTACCGCTATCTGCTGACACCACAGAGCATTTTCTGGGCCGAGGGCGGCGCCAAGGTTGAGATTGGGGCCGGAGGCGTATCGGTACAAGCCACCCCGCTGTCGCGCGCACTTAAAGGTGCGATCAGCATGGATAACGTATCGGAAGCCAGTGTCGGTAAGGGTGAGCTACGCCGCTTGTATCCATCAGAACAGGCGGCCAAAGCCATTGGTCGCCAGATCACCCTTTTAACCGATGATGCTTCTAAGATCAGCAAAAATATGCCGATTCGCTATCTGGGGATCACCGTCGGACAAGTGATTAATACCGAGCTGACCCGTGATAACAACCATGTCGCCGTGCAGGCGATTTTGTATCCTAAATATGATGCGCAGTTTGCCCGGAATGCCAGCCGTTTTACGCTAGTTACACCGGAGATCAATACCACCGGGATTTACAATATCGAGAGCATTCTGACGCCATACATCAGCGCAGAGCCGGGCAATGGTAATCCGAGCCGCGAGTTTGAGTTGTTACCGCCCAGCATTGTGTCATCGCGTTATCTGGATGGCTTGACGCTTACGCTGGATGCACCGAATGTTGGTTCGTTGATTGTCGGCACACCTATCCTGTATCGCGGTATGGAGATTGGCATCGTGACCGGCTTTAATCTGGGCAAACTGGCCGATCGCGTACATGTGCAGGTACGTATTAACCGCCGCTATCAGAACCTGATTCGTCAAAATAGCGTATTCTGGCTCAGCTCCGGTTATAACGTTGATTTTGGTTTGTTCTCAGGTGTCGCCAGCTCCGGAACCCTGAATCAGCTGCTGCGTGGCGGTATTTCCGTGGCAACGCCACCGAGCGCGCCGCTAAAACCTATGGCCAAAGCCCGTGCGCATTTCTTGCTTAACCAAAAGATGCCGGAACACGCCGATAGTTGGCAAACCGCAATCCCGGTTGAATAGCCACGAGGCTACTGAGCGGGTTATGAGCGATGAATACAGAGTGTGAGAGAAGCGCTCACACCTAGGGAACAAAGAGGAATAGGATACGCCGCGCTAACGCTTAGCTATGCACGAGATATGGCATTTTGACAATTTTATGCGAAATCGGATGCATAGCTGGATTTATTACGCATCTCCACTACGCTTAGAAGCATGGATACCGCAACGGTTCTCCTGTTTTAATCAGTTAGCGCACGGCTCTGCAAAGAGCCATTCCCCTGGGCCAGATACAGGAATCGTGTCTGGCCTCTTTTTTATTTATTTGATTTTAAAAGAAAATTTGGCAATTTTTCTTATGCAGTAAGAATTTCGAGTGATTTTAAGCTTCTGATTAATAAAGAGAAAAAATTAGTTTTGGAGAAGGAATTATTCATATCAGTGAAACTTAATTCACTTTAAGACGTTATTTTGCATAAAAACAGCCAAAATTTTTGTCCGTAACGACCTCATAATCTGAAATTAAAAATTAATTTAAAATCATTAGGTTACAATAAACGGTCTTTCCTCTCTGACATTAGTGACTCCACCTTATCTTGCAGTGTTTCCCGCATTGCGACCAACTCTTGAATTGCACCTGTGCTTGACGATGCACTCCTCGCAGGTTTTCAAGGCTATGTTTGCCTAGATAAAACGACATCACTCCTCCTTAGGTACGTGCTTATTGAGGATCCGCAAAGCAACGATCTGCAGCTGCTTCACGCCGATAAAGCCCACCATGCCGCCAATAAACGCTGCCGCATCGACCGGTATGCCGAACCACTTCATTCCCGAGACAAAGGAAAGAGAAAGGGCGCCACATAGCGCCCCTTCTAAAATCATCGTTCGTTTGGTACCGCCACCGTAGAGAACACGGATAGCCGCAATGGTGAAGGCTAGACAAAAGGAATAGATAGTTGGTGAGTTCTGGTACGCCCATGCACATAGCATTGCCCAAATGCTGGGGTCTTTTTCCGGCATATAGCCCTCCTGAGCGTCATGGCAACGAGTCAGAGCTAACCAGTCGCATACAAAAAAGCCACCAGCACAAAAAGGCTGATGGCCGAAATTTGGGTACAAAAAAACCCGCTCGAGGCGGGTTTATGTCTATTGGATGCAGTAATCCACTATAGGATTTCGATATTAAATCTGCCGCAAAATGAAATCAAACCGTACTTGGTGCGATAACAAGTGCCAATAATCATTTGCCAGATGCTACATCCAGTTTTCACGTACATAGGTGTTAAACGCATTCACACCAAAACCAGGCTAAACACGCCAGCCAGCAATATGAATACTATCGCTCCGACCAGCCAGAACACCTCAGTAACATCAAGAATGGCATCCAAGGCATTATCAATAGTCGATTTTCTGCATCCCATGCAAATATCTCCTAACTACATCCAACCTGATAAGCTCATCCACCATACCATCCATGAATACTCCACTCTGTAACGTTCAATTTGTAACGTGAGATAATCCACGAAATGAGCGTTATGCCATACCTCACAAGTAATGCATTTGTGAGCAAACAGCTTAAACATAGCAGCCTGGATATATCAAAAATAAAGGTGGTAACTCTAAATTAGTCTTGTATTATTTGTTTTTTGGATAAGAAGTGGCAATGAACGGCTCCGGATGCTGTGACACCGCCCGAGCCCTTGGCACCAGTCTTAATACCGCCCACCCCATCTAAAAAATGAGACCGAAACAGCTGGTGCAATACGTTTAGCTTGGTTATGGATTCCAAAGTGAGTAGAGCAATTTTCCTCTCAAAATCAGAAGAAACACAAGGTAATATCATCGATGGGTATCTGACGAGCAATCATTGACACTAACTTACAATCAATACCAAGAAAGCTATTGCAACTGGTTATAAAGTCTTTATTTGGAGCTATTAAATAATGGTGGGTAGACTTTTAGTTATATTACTAAGTTTTTTCTCTTGCGTGGCCAATGCTAAGTTTAGCCCGTACATTGGTTATTGGTCTGTCAATTGCGGTGGGTTTGGTGGCAATGTAATCGTGTCTGATATGGGTGAGGTCAGAGTAAATATTAATGATAACAACCTATTAATTTCTGCGAAATTAATGGAGTTAACAAAAAACTCTTCTGAGCTGTTTTTTTCGATATATTGGAGTCAAGAAATGAAAAGATCGATTGGTCATCTATTTCCCTAGATAAACCAATTGCTAAATTGACTGTGAATGATGGAGTTCTTGTCGTTAATTGGTTTGGTTTTTTTGACATGAAGAAGAAAGAGTATGTGTGGAACACACAGCCTGATTTTATAGTGGGCAAAAAGAACAATAAAAACACCATCATGAAAAAGTGTATTTTTTAGTGAGCTCTAAGGATTTATAACTTTACAGATATAGAGTTATTCCTGTTCAGCGACTTCTGATTTACTGTTCTTTTCATGCTTCATGTGCAGCGTGGTATAGAAGATGTAGAGCTTCGGATTACGGGTATTCGAATAGTCGATAGTCGCCTGAGAAAAAAGTTTTCCCATTTACTGAATGGCTCTGACTGAAGACAAACTTAGCCATATCAGTGATTTTACTCTTCAACTTAGACTTATCTTATTCACTAACACCGTCGTACGTTTGGTCAATCGGCTGATTGTAGTCCTTGGACTTGAAAGCCTGCGTAACGTAGTCATTAGTCAGCTGATGGAGGAATTCAGTGAAATACACCGAACAGCAAACTCCACCACCGCTTATGTGTCGTGCTGATGCTGAATTCACCATCGTATTCATCATCAAGTACAAGGAAGCTATCCTTATCAAGACCTGTTGCTTCGCCAGGAAAGATAAAACCAGCATTACTCCATGGCCAATAGCATGCAAATGGGGATGATTGCCCTATATAATCTCCATTGGAGCCGTACAAAACAAAATACTTCGGCGCCCATTCCTTAGCAAAAAGACAATATATACCTATAGGATTAACTGGATATACAGACTTCAAATAAACCTTATATTTACCATCATCTGACTCAATGCTCACTGGAGGCTTTTCATCAAGAAAGTTCAGTGACACATGCGCGAGCAGCAACCAATAAGTCACAACTAGGCCACCAAAACACGAGGCTAACTTCCTCACAAACAAACTCCCTCTTAACTAAGTGGTAGATTTAGGCTGAAATGAAATTTTCACAACTCATCCATCAATAAAATAAACCAAACCACCAACTCCACCATCGTTTATTCTTAATTCCGATATTTAGCTCGCCATTATTACTATCATCAAGAACAACAAATCCGTCATCCCCATAGGCTTTCGCTTCATTAGGAAATAGAAAATAGCCAGCAGTCCAGTGGCCATAACATGAAAAAGGTGATGATTGCCCTATGTAATTATTTTCAGCATCATACAAGGAGAAATATATTGGTGACTCTGTAGTTAAAAAGCAGTACCAACCTATAGGGTTAACTGGATACATATCATTTATAGTGACTCTATACTGCCCGTCTTCTGAAAACCTGACTATTTCAGGGGGAGAGTCTAAAAAATTCAAAGAAACATGAGCAAGCGTGAACCAATACATTGCACACAGAAAAAATACAATTACAGATAAAATTTTCACAAGTAAATTATCCGTTGATTAGGAAGTGGATTTAACCAGAGGACATCTGAGAATACAATAAAATCGCCTCCCGCATTATGTTTATCTTGCCAGTTACGAAAATCACTATTGTAGATCGGCACAAATCCACTCCATTCACGAGCTAATATCCCAAATAAAGCTGAGCCATACGAAGCAAGGTATGCTGTAGTCCCTGCTTTGGTTAGCACTCCATTCTTACTCCATACACCAAGAGGCTCAGATATGTATTTTCCCTCATCAACAAAATCGTATGTGTCTTTGAGGTATACACCAACCCTATCTACAAAAAAGGCTGGCCGCCCATGATGAGCCCCAGAATAGCCGCTTACCGCAAATTTCAAACTTGCATTACCAATAGCTCCATACCAATCATCAATTGTATCCAATAACCCACCAACCCCGATCGTATTCACCTGCGCGGTTGCATCCAGCACCCTAGCACTATCACTCATTCCAAGAGGTATACGCATGTTTGCAGAATAACCAGCACGTATCAATCTTTGACGTAACAGTTTTATTCCCGCAGTTGAATTCCATGCTTTCATTTTCTCCTGCAGCTTACCTTGGATGTATGGCAGTGCCCACGCCATTTTAACTATCGTATCGTTAACTCGATCTTCTGGTATCAGCCTTGCATCACCAGTAATAAACTTATCTTTTATATCCTTCGTAAATTTAAATGCAGGAGTAATGCTAAACCAGTGCCTCATTAACTGAGGTGCAACCTTCCAGCCCATTTTATCCATTGCATCAGGAATTTGATCTAGGTGGAAAATGTCGACCTTAACATCCTGACCTTTTGTATTAACACTTGGCGATAACTTTGTACTAGCAACAGTCATTATCTAAGTCCTATTTTTGTTTGAAAAACATAATCAAGTGTCAGGTTATCTTCAGTCTCACCTTTTACTTTTGATGTTTTACCATTTGCATCAACCATCCCCTCAACTAATCCCTTTGAAGAAGTCATGCCATAAGCCAAATGTTCAAATGGAGCGTCGGTCTCACAATCCATTATGCAAAAGTGCTCATCAAACAAGCTAGCAAGATTTAATGGAGTGGCTACCGATGGGGCCATGTCACCAATAATCACCGAACTACCGCCGATAATGACTCCGCCACACCAAACTTTACTCCCCGTTAATGCCGCAGGCTTACCGTTAAAAAAAACGGTCGTTGAACCCGTAGTTATCGCGCGATCATGGGGCGGACTGCCGGGTTTAGCATGTGGTTCTAGCGCATCACCCACTCTGGCTGCGGGCTTACTGTCAATGATGATATCTTGCGAACCTTCGATTATAAGCGTTGGAGGGAATCCGTCATGGTCGGTACCAATATCTCCTATCGTGGCGGCTTTTTTAGACATTGCCCTTCCTCATTAGCTCCAATTTACGGCTATTATAAGCCGCACGATTTTCCCTATGAAAATTGGCGGCCACTCTCAGTGCCCTATACTTCTTCTGCGCGATCTTCGCTGCAGCTATAATGGCTATAACTACTCTCGCGACATACCTAGATTCATAGCATTGCGAGCACCTTAAGCAAAACTTACGCCATATAAAAATTCGTTTATAAACAATACTTTAATCAACCCCTCTTATGCAGAGTTCAACCGAGCAAGAACCTGCTTAAAACAGATCAAATATGTTGCAATTATTGCTCAAAAGGATAAATACACTGAGTTCTGAGCAAGTTATTGCTCAGAGTGGTTGAAGTGACTGGAATGACTCATACCAATTATCCACCAGCTTTTACCGGCAAGTATCCAAGGCTGAATGTTGAGTGTTAAAAACAAAAAAAGGCCCTCAAGCCGGGAGAAGCTCAAAGGCTGCAAAACCACGGGATCTTGGAGAGAAAGAACGTGGAGCTAAATTGCGTTTTACTTAATCAGGTTAGGAAATATAGGGTCATGTATTCAACTTGGAGATTGCCTGATAACCTGCTTGTTTTTCTCAGAGAGTTCATAATGGCTAAGGTCGATATGAAGTGCCCACTTTGTCAGCAAATAGAACCCGTGAAAAGCATGGGTTGGGAACCACCGTACTTCAACGTTACCGCAGTCAAGCTTGTTGCCGTAGCTTTTAACTCGAATATGAATACCGAGCCTGCCAGCAGGGCATAAAAGCACAGCTTATTGAGCTTGCAATGAATAATGCAGGGATACGAGATACTGCGCATGTACTAACCATTAGTCTCAATGTTGTTGTACGAACATTAAAAACTCTCGCCACGATGAATAACATCATCTCCGATGGCTCATGCTGATGTGGCGCTTATCTGTGAGCTTGACGAACAATGGAACTTTATCGGTAGTAAGGCGCGACGGCACTGGTTTTGGTACGTGCACAACACAAAAACAAGTGGTGTACTAACCTACAACTTTTGGTCCACGAACCGATTCAACCAGCAGTGAATTACTGGCTCTTCTCACTCCCTTTAACAACTCCCTTTAACATCGGTATGCTAACCACAGATGAATGGGGCTTCTATTCTAGAGAGTTTCCTAAAGAGAAGCACTTGACCGGCAAGATCTTTACTCAGCGTATTGAGCGCAACAATCTAACTCTAAGAACTCGAATCGAGCGTCTAGCTAGTAGAAGCATCTGCATCTCCCGCTCTGCTAAACTTCATGAAAAAGCCATTGGAGCTTTTATCGAAAATACATATTCTACTAATTAATTGGATACATCACCCTAAACATTTAGCGAGTTTCTTCACTAATTCTTAACTCTCTAATGGACATAAGCCTCATAGCAATATGGCTCGCCATTTTTATCTAACTTCCTTTTAGAAAGAAATTTAATGGTTACAATCTTATTGAGTTTCCACATATGAAAAGGTCGTTCTTGCGTACAGGTGTATGTAACTAAATTCACTTTATCAATGAATGTAATTTCAAGCACGTCGTATCCATCATCCTTAGAGCCGCCATCGCCCAACATAGCATTGTCGGCATCCAAAACGATAATCTCTTTGTATGGCCCAATGTATATATTGCTTTGAGCTTTATCATATAATCGGTAAGAGGACAGCTGCACGGTAGTCGTTCTTAGTTTGGGTTCAGATAGAACTATCTCAATCCCGACGTTACCTATAACCTCTTTTGGCGATGGCTTATATACCTCAACCATGGTTTCATCTTTCATTAGGCTCGCAAAATCACTGGCTGACCATACTTGTTTATTAAATGCTCCCATCCCATTACCCTTGAACATGAACTCGGCACATAAGAGCAACACCATAAAAATAATTGCTATCCACATTTTCTTTTTCATGACCATGTTCCATCAGACTTATACTTTAAGACTACACTAAAACCACATGCTGCCTTAAAAAGTCGGCTCACTGCGGATTTATAGCCACCAGCAATTACTCCACAAATGTCATCCATTACCTGTTAACCTTAATTTTTTCTGACACCTCATGAATCTGGTAGTTTGGCGTGCGTACTCTCACATCTTTATAAATCTGCTTAAAATTATAATATGCGCAATGAACCAACATATGATTGCAGATATCACTATCTCGGCCGAAAATTTCTATTGAGAAACCCTTACTATCAACCATTAACTCCCCGCAGCCTTCGGTAAATAGCATGCCAATATGCCGATGTTTTTCTCGTACATCGACAAATCGTAGACCGCCCCAACATGCCAAAGCCAAAATAGCAGGAAGAGGTCCATATAAACCGTAAAGTGAATAACCCATAAACGGAAGCGCTATTGATAATGCAATGACAACATAGCCAAGCGATTTTTGCATTAAATCTTTTCTAATGAAATAAATCCCTTTATCTGTCATTGAGTAATGTATTAGTTCAGTATCATCGAGAAAGTAGCAAAGGCAACCTAAAAGGATACCGTTTCCGTACAAAACGAGAATAGTAATAAGACCTGCGCCTAGCCAATCAAAGATAGCACCCAAAATCATTAATAAAAGAGCAAGACTCAATGCAAGCACACCTCGATGCGGTCTTGGTATCTCTGCAATCCAAGCATGGATAACCGGTTCATTTTGTAGAGTGAGATATTCATTATTAGCATAACTGCCGGTATGAGATCCATTAACACCTAAATTACTCGGAATCACTTCTTCAGTTTCTTTCATTCGCATTATCACTTACTCATCATCCGTAATACCTATCATATCGTACTCGTTACCTCACGCTTTAATTATATAAAAATCTAGGTGACCCATCACTATCGCATTAACAGAATCAACACATGCGCTCACACCAATGAGTCAGATACTTCGCCATACTTTTCCCGTGGTGACGTTTAGCATCTAAAATTGCCGAACATACTCAACATTGATACGCATGGTATTATTTTTGAGACGAACAGTGCACCATCAAAAATTTAGCTGAGATAGATTACTTACAAAACACTATCAGCTGATCATACTATTGCGAACGTGGCTATACAGCGTTTTACACCTCGCTTACCGTGTAAGCCGTGACGTGAAGAGTGGCGGGTTTGCTGCAGTGGCACTGGATATGTCACTCGATTCTGCGACGTGAAACGTACACGCACATCACTTTGAGCCATCACCAAAACATGAAGGAATGTCAGGATGCCGAAACGTAAATTTTGGGGCGTAAAAGAAAACGATGTCACGCCTGAGCACATTTTTAAGCAACGCCGAGATATCCTAATTAAACTTGGGATCACCGCGCTCACCGCTCCGCTAGCCACAAACGCACAAGCCAGCGTTTTAGATCTCCTTTCCGGTAAGGAGAAAGCGAATTCAGATAACCGCTTACCACTAGAATATACTCGTGCTAAAGACACATTATTAAAAGATATGCTCACGCCAGAAGATAAGATTCTGACTTACAATAACTTTTATGAATTTGGAACATCCAAAACAGATCCAGCGGAATTGGCGACTAACTTCAAAACATCGCCCTGGGAGCTACAAATCGATGGATTAGTTGATAACCCCATAAAGCTTTATCATGAAGACATCTTGAGCAAATTCGATATTGAAGAAAGAATTTACCGGCTACGCTGTGTAGAGGCGTGGTCAATGAATATCCCTTGGCTCGGTTTTCCGTTATCTGAGCTGCTTAAACTTGCACAACCAAAATCAACCGCCAAGTATGTCGCATTTCAAACGCTCTATGCACCCGAACAAATGCCTGGACAACGTAATGGCTACCTCGGTGGCGGCATAGACTACCCCTACACCGAAGGATTACGTCTTGACGAAGCCCTGCATCCGCTGACCATTATGTCTGTCGGGTTGTATGGAAAAACGCTATCACCACAAAATGGAGCACCAATTCGCCTTATCGTCCCCTGGAAGTATGGGTTTAAGAGCATCAAATCCGTGGTAAAAATCACATTAACTGATAAGCAACCCACCACATCATGGAATAAATTAGCTCCACATGAATACGGCTTTTATGCCAATGTAAATCCGAATGTAGACCATCCACGCTGGAGCCAAGCCAGTGAGCGCTTCATTGGTAAAGGTGGCCTATTCAGCAGCCAACGAAAAAAGACATTATTGTTTAATGGCTATGCCGAGCAGGTTGCTCATCTGTATCAAGGCATGGATCTACGGGAATATTTTTGATGAGACTGTTTTGATGAAACTGCAGAAAAAAACGCTCTCTATCATCACGCACGGCATATCGGTGCTCGTGTTTTGCTATCTATTTTATTTACTCACTATTGGTGGATTTGGTTCCGATCCGATAAAAGAATTGGAGCACTTCACCGGGAAAGTAGCCATTAACTACATTTTCATTATCATCCTTATTCCAATTATATCGAAAGTAATCCATTGGCCTAATTTATTCACTCAATTAAAAGCACTAGGACTCTATTGCTTTACATGGGCGACACTCCACCTATCTATCTATATTACTTTTGACCTTGGGTTCGACATTGCGCTGTTTTTTAATGAGTTAACCGCTAGACTATACTTAGCCATCGGTAGTATCTGCTGGCTAATTCTATTACTGATGGCGTTAACGTCATCGAAAAAAGCGCAGCGTATACTTGGCAAGTACTGGGGCTATCTTCATAAACTCATTTATATCGCCACCATATTGACACCAATTCACTATATCATGGCTGTTAAATCAGGAAAAACTGAGGCTTACATATATCTTACTATTGCGTTATTGGTATGCACGTACAAAGTTATATCCGAATATAAATTAAAAGAACGAAGTCAAGCCTAAAGCCTATTGGCTAGGCTAAAGTGAATTATCGCCACCACAACAACCACAACAAGAAGGTGAAAAGTCAGTTTTACTCGTTATCGCTGCAACATCCATGATCTCTCCTCGCTTAACGATGGATGACGCAAAAGGCCATACTTGATGATCCATGCCGACGGCGGTGAACTCCTAACTTGAGGAATCATCCCCTAAGTGGTAGCACATTCTCATCCTGCAGTCGTTTGGCTGCAGGATAGTTCGCTCATACTGCGCGAGGGCTCTGTAGCCTAACCATCCAGCCGGCAACGATCTCTTTTAGTCTATAAAAAACACGTTTGTAGATATTCACCAAGTGCGCGAACTTTAGGCACACCACGTCGCTCGACAGGATATAGAAAGCACAATGTCTTCGACGGAATAACAAACTCTGACAGCAAACAACGCAGCGTTCCTCTCGCCAAATCTTGCTTTACCGATGATAGTGGCTGCAAACTGATCCCCGCCCCATGTAGTGTAGCTTCTTTTAATGCAGGCCAGCTATTTACCGTCAGACGGCTACGCGGATAATGCTGAAACTGTGCAGTCCCTTTTTGAAAATGCCAGCACTCAATACCAGACCAATTGCCATGCAAACACGCATGGGCTTGAAGATCATCAGGATGAAGCGGCGTGCCATAGTGGTCAAGATAAGACGGTGCAGCACACAAGCAAAACTGCTGCTCCACAAGAGGCAGAGAAATCAGGTGCGAGTCTGATTCAGTGGGAACACGAATAACAACGTCAAAACCTTCTTCCACCGCATCAATCTGACGATTAGACAAATATAGCTCTACACTGATATCGCGATATTGCTCTAAAAATGCGGTAAGCAAAGGCATTAACTGGTGCTGACCAAAACTCAACGGCGCGGCCAAGCGCAATTTTCCTCTCGGGGTTGCCATCAATGCCTGAGTCAGATTTTTAGTGCCTTCCACTTCCGCTAATAGCACCTTGCATCGCTCATAAAAAATCAGTCCCGCTTCGGTCATACTCTGCTGGCGCGTCGTCTTACTCACTAAACGCGCCCCAATCCACGACTCTAGCATACGAATATGGCGACCAACCATCTGCGCACTCATACCGAGTCTGTCTGCCGCTGCCGCATAAGAGCCTTCATCCATGGCCAAAAGAAAAACTTCCATACTCCGTAATTTATCCATCTCTCCGCTCAATCCGATTCGAAACCATAAGGTTTGAATATACAAACCAAAGACACATTTATCACAAAATATTTTTGAGTGACACTTCAGCTTTCTAGTGCGGAGAGAGAAATAGCAGGAACACGTCATGAAGAAATATTGGTGCAAAATCGTCGTCGGAACCGCCTTATCCTGTATAGCGACGATAGCTTGGGCAGAGCAACCACAGCCATCGGCAGACTCAACTTTCCGTGTCACCCTACTCGGTACAGGAACGCCGCAACCACAGGCTTACCGAGGCGGATATAGCACACTGATTGAAGCCGGACAGCAAAAGCTCGTTTTCGATTTCGGACGCGATGCGGCGACACGACTGTGGCAAATGCATATCCCACTTGGTCAGGTGAATGCATTTTTTCTGACTCATTTTCATTCTGATCACACCGTTGGCCTTGCCGACTTGTGGTTAACCGGCTGGCTACAGCCCCCTTATGGTAGACGGACACAACCCATGGCGCTGTATGGTCCAAAGGGGATAGCGACTCTCGCCAGCGGGCTACAGCAGGCTTATGCCACAGACATCGGTATTCGTCATAAAGATGAAGGCACACCTTTAGACGGAGTGAAAATCGATGCCATAACCATTCAACCGGGTAAGGTATACGATAAAGGTGGCGTTCAGGTGATCGCGTTTAATAATGACCATGGTGTGAATATCAAGCCGTCTTTTGGCTATAAGATCATCTATAAAGGCCATACGGTGGTCCTTTCTGGCGATACTCGGTATAGCCATGAAGTCGTCAAACAAGCGCAGCATGCTGACCTGCTTGTCCATTGTGTGTCACTCACATCCGCAGAAGCACTGCGTGAGCATCCCGCCTATAAAGCGGTTGCAGGCCATCTGTCATCACCACAAGATGCTGCGCGTGTATTTGCGGAGTCAAAACCCAAATTGGCCGTCTTTAGTCATATTGGGCTCAACGGCAATGTCTCAGAAAAGGATATCGCCAATATTGTTGAGCAGCGCTATTCAGGCCCATTTGTAATTGGTGAAGACCTCATGCATTTTGATATTCCAACACAGTCCTCCAACGGATCCATTGCTATTTGGAAAACGGCAGCACATGAATAGGCTCAATATGGCAGCGTCTATTGCTGCCATATTCGGCAAGTCGTAATGACATGGCGTTGAGCTCGCAATTACTCAACAGAGCGCTTTTCCATCAGAAAGTTGGTAAGCACTTGTCCGTTAATGGCGACCTGCTGCTCTTTGACGACGCGAAATCCAAAACGCTCAAAAAAGGGCTTGGCCGTAATGCTAACATGCGAGTAAAAGCGAGTAATACCTCGCTGATGGCCAATAGCCAGAATATGTGCCATCAATGCCCGCCCAACACCTTGTCGCTGGTGCTGAGAATGGCAAAAGAAATGATCAATGTACCCATCGTCCTGTAGATCAGCAAAACCGACTGCTTTCCCCTCTAGCTCCACGATAAAAGGGGGCATTGCATCAATACGTGTTTGCCAAACGTCCCGATCCAAACTGGCCGGAGCCCACGCACACAGTTGAGCTTGTGTATAGTCGGCGCTATTTACCGCATGAATAGTGTCATGCTTCAGTTGCCACAAACTCTTCGCATCACTTGGCGCATACATCCGTATTTTCATGACGCTCACCGCTCTCCATAATTTCAGCGACATAAGCCTTGCGGCGTTGATTTACTCTGAACACTACCATTATCAAATTTTGATTATAAACGGATGCTAGCGGCACGTTGCGTTCCCTAACACCATTTCTACATGATGATGGCCATTGTAAGCTGAGGTAAGTTCGCCCACGCAGGTCAGTGCTTTACCCATCGATTGCTGCCTTAGCTTTTCATTATCGGCAAATTCAGCCAAGCTCAACTGAATACGTTGGATACCGTCAGCATCCGGTTGGTATTCCATCTCTTCATCCCCGCCAGAGACACACACCGCCTGCGGTAATTTAAGCAGCAGTGCCGTCTCACTCGACTCAGCATCTTCCAGCGCAAATGTTTGACTATATAGAGTACCGCTAAACTCTGGTTTCGCATAAGAGATGCACTGACTAGCCCAACATCCCTGAGAAAACGCCATTAACAATGCAATACGCTTCATGTACACCCTTGTTGAATTTTATACTTTCACTGACTGCATGCCATGATTAAACCGCAGTCATTGCCCAAAGCAAATAACTCACTTTACCTAACATACTAAAGACCACAACAACAGACTTAACGTCATAGCCAACAATTACTGCTCAGCGCCGAATTCCATGCCGTATTTATTATTATGCTGATTTATTATTGAGTCAGCCTAAATAAGCTGATGTTGGGATAATTTCAGCTCATCTCACCATCACGGAGCATCACATTTATTTACAATCTAGCGGGGTAAATCATTACATTGCTTAGTGAGTAACGCCCTGCTCTTCCGCTATAGTCTTAGAGCTATCGACATTTCTGTTGTATTTACTCTTCCTTTACTCCGCCAGCCTTTGGGCTGGTCTTTTTTTCGCACCATGCATGCAGCAGAAAATGCGCAGAGTATAAACAGCAGCATTCATAGTCTTAATTCATATCAGCCGCTAGGTTACGATATGTTAATCTCAAAAATATCTTGGATAACACCGAACTGCCATTATGACTCGTTTTAGTAAATCTCAAATTGCGCTGCACTGGCTGACCTTGTTGCTGATCTTACTTGCTTATCTCTCAATTGAGTTTCGTGGGGTGTTTGTAAAAAACTCACCGGCCTATTTGCTGATGCGCGAAATCCACTATAACTGCGGCGTGCTAGTCTGGGCGCTGATGCTAGTACGCGTCGTATTGCGCCATTTACTGCCCGATCCCGCTATCATCCCCACACCACCACGCTGGCAACATCTGGCTGCGAAGTTGATGTATCTGGCCCTTTACCTGTGGTTTATCGCCCTGCCGGTTCTTGGTGTATTGCTAATGGCCTATGGGGATAAGAGCTGGTCTTTCCTCGGCTTTCCGATTACACCGTGGGTCACGCCAGATCCGGCCACAAAATCATTTCTCAAGGAATGGCATGAAACATTGGCCAATATTGGCTATGCGCTCATCGGGCTGCATGCTACGGCTGCGCTCTATCATCATTACATCATCAAAGATAATGCCTTGCTGCTCATGATGCCGAAAAAGAAATCATAAGATAGGGAACTGCGGAGTACTGCAATCACACTGCGCACAATACCAGCCAACATACGCTAAAAACCTAAAACAAAGTCCGCCGATTGGCGGACTTTACTCTTATTACTGCAATACACACTGAAATCGCGTCTCCGCGTCTTATCGCTGCATCACAATGGCATGCGGTTAAGCATCAGCCTCCGGCCAATTTCACCTTCATGCCTTTGGCTTCCAGCAGCTGTTTGATCAGATCCCGCTTATCGCCTTGGATTTCAATCATGCCGTCTTTCAACGTACCGCCACAGCCACACTTTTTCTTTAACTCAGCAACCAGCTTAGACAGCTCGGCATCCGGCAAATCAACCCCCGTGATCACACATACGCCTTTACCTTTACGGCCGCTGGTTTGGCGCTGAATACGCACCACCCCATCCCCTTTCGGGCGGCTAACCACGGGAGCCTCTTCTTTAATTCGCCCCGTTTCGGTCGAATACACCAGACGAGAATTATCATTCATACTTCAGTTGCTCCTGTCCGGATAGCAAAAACAAAGCGCTATTATGCCAGAGACAGACGGATATTCCGCAATGTCTGTGCCGGATCCGCAGATTGAGTAACCGGACGACCAATCACCATATAATCTACGCCAGCAGCCACCGCCTGTTTCGGAGTCATGATCCGGCGCTGATCGCCCACGTCACTGCCTTCCGGGCGGATCCCAGGGGTGATCAGTTTAAACTCTTGGCCACATGTGGCTTTAAGCAGACTGGCTTCATGTGCCGAGCACACCACACCATCAAGACCGGCGCGCGCCGTCAATTGCGCTAAACGTTGCACGTGCTCTGCAGGCGACACTGAAATCCCAATACCCGCCAGATCCGAGGCTTCCATGCTCGTCAATACCGTGACAGCAATCAGCAGTGGCGCATCTTTGCCATAAGGCTGCAACGCTTCACGCGCCGCCACCATCATGCGCTCGCCACCACTGGCGTGCACATTGACCATCCACACACCCAGCTCTGCTGCCGCGGCAACGGCATGCGCACAGGTGTTCGGGATGTCATGAAACTTCAGATCCAAGAACACATCAAAGCCACGCTGCTGCAGCGCACGCACGAAGTCCGGACCAAACAAGGTAAACATCTCTTTACCGACTTTCAGGCGGCAATCGTTCGGATCGATACGGTCGACAAATGCCAACGCCGCATTTTGATCCGCATAATCCAGAGCAACAATAATGTTTTTTTCAGTCACATCGGAGAGCATGTTTTATCCTTTTTCCCATCAATCACACTAGCAAGCCCTGCGTATACCGTGCTCAGTAGACGCAGATAAAAAAACAGCAGCCCATACAGGCTGCTGTAAATAAAAATAACGACCGGCCAACATATGACCGGACATGCGATAAGCGTGAACGCACTTACTCACCATCCAACCCTCGGATTGGTTTCACGGTCGCCCAACTGCGACAAGATGGACAGTGCCAATACAGTGCATGCGAGGTAAAACCACACTTACGGCAACGGTAGCGCGGTTTAGTGCTAATTTGTTCGGCCACCATCCGCTGCAACGACGACAAACTCTCTTTAGCTCGGCCATCTTCAGCCTCAGCCAAGTGATACTGCATCAGACGATGGAATAAACGCATCGTTGGATGGCGCATCAACTCACGGTTGATATAGGTTTGAGCAACCTCAAGGCCTTCTTTTTGCTCTAGCATGTCGGCCAACATTAACTCGGCCATCGCGCCGGCATTAGCATCGGTACAACGCATTAAGAAACTTTGCAGCAGATCTGGTCGGTCAATGGCCTGATAACACTCTTTCAGCATCGGCAGCGCTTCGGGGATAAAATCGATATCCTGCTCCAAAATGCGCTCCAGCTCATTGGCTGCTTTTTGCCACTGCTCGCTCGACATCCACAACCGCCCCAACATCAAAGAGACGCGGGCACAATTACGATCGGCTTGGCCGGCTTTTTTCAGCAGCGCAAAGGCTTTATCGCAATCATTGTCGGCCATCGCCTGCAGCGTCAGCTCACAATAAAAATGGGCAATATCGGTATTAAGGCGCGTTTTACCCAGCTTAATCAGTTTTTCGGCTACGGTAATGGCTTTCGCCCATTCACGGGTAGCCTGATAGATAGTCAGCAGCTGCTGCAGCGCTGACTCACGAAAATCCGGTTCGTCCACCAATTGACTGAACATATCTTCGGCGCGGTCATATAAGCCAGCCGCCAGATAGTCCTTACCCAACTGCTGCATCGCCAGCAAACGTTGGTCGAAAGTCAACGTGGCATTTTCCACCAAGGCTTGGTGAATACGAATAGCTCGGTCAACTTCACCGCGCGAGCGAAACAGATTACCGAGTGTGAGGTGTGCTTCTACCGTACCACTGTCTTCCTTGAGCATATCAAGAAACAGATCAACGGCTTTATCCTGCTGATTGGAAAGCAGGAAGTTAACGCCGGCAACATACTCGCGCGAAAGACGGTTAACTTCCTGTTGTTCATCTTGCCGAGCACTTCTGCGCCCCATATACCAGCCATAGGCAGCGGCTATTGGCAGCAACAGAAACAACAGCTCAAGCATTACTTGTCCTTATGTTCTGGCTCGGTCGTCGCCACAGTGGTGGAAGCAGCTTGCTGATCCAACTGTTGTTGCTGACGTTTAATCTGACGATGAGCACGGCTGAGGTTAAAACGTACACGGATATAAAACAGGCCGCAAATGATCCAGCCCAGAACAAAACCGGTGCCAAATAGCATAGCCAATAAGGAAGAAAGGCGGAACTGTCCTTCAGCCAATAAATAGTTAAAAGTCACCAGTTCTTCATTTTGGGCACCCAGTGTGACCCCTATGATGAAGACAACCAGCGCAGCTAAAAAACCTAAGAGATATTTCACATCAGTATCCTCTGTGCGGTCACAAATTCATGTGAATTATGCCAAAAAATAGGGTATCACAGCCACTGCGCGATATCGCGCATGATCTCAAAAATACACCTTTCGCACAAAAGAAAACGGCATCCCGAAGGATGCCGTTTATTATTTATCCGTATTGCGCCTTACTGAGCGTAAATATTAACCCGCTCACGTAATTCTTTGCCGGGTTTAAAGTGCGGAACCTGTTTACCTTCGAGTTCAACTTTCTCTCCGGTTTTCGGGTTACGCCCGACACGCGGCGCGCGATAGTGCAGCGAGAAACTGCCAAAGCCACGGATTTCGATACGTTCGCCGTTAGCGAGTGTATCACCCATATGATCCAACATCTCTTTGATCGCATCCTCAACCACTTTGGCAGAAAGATGAGATTGCTGAGTAGTAAGTCTTTCAATTAATTCAGACTTCGTCATAGGCCCTCCGAGGGTGGCTTATTCGCTTTACCATCAGGCGGTCAGCTGACCGCCTGAGTACGGTTAATTATTCGCCTTTAGCTGCTTTGAATGCTTCAGCCATAGCGTTACCGAACGCAGCATCATCTTGCTTGTTCAGAGTAGCCATTGCTTCGCTTTCTTCAGCCTGGTCTTTAGCGCGAACAGACAGGTTTACAACGCGGTTCTTACGGTCAACACCGGTGAACTTCGCTTCAACTTCGTCGCCAACGCTCAGAACCAGAGTAGCGTCTTCTACGCGGTCACGAGATGCTTCAGAAGCACGCAGGTAGCCTTCAACGCCGTCAGTCAGTTCAACAGTAGCGCCTTTTGCATCAACTGCAGTTACTTTACCAGTAACGATAGCACCTTTCTTGTAAACAGACATGAAGTTGTTGAACGGATCTTCTTCCAGTTGCTTAACGCCCAGAGAGATACGCTCGCGCTCTGCATCAACTTGCAGAACTACTGCTGCGATTTCGTCGCCTTTCTTGAATTCACGAACTGCTTCTTCGCCTGCTACGTTCCAGGAGATGTCAGACAGGTGAACCAGGCCGTCGATGCCGCCTTCCAGACCGATGAAGATACCGAAGTCAGTGATTGACTTGATCTTACCTTCTACGCGATCGCCCTTAGCGTGGGTTTCTGCGAACAGCTGCCATGGGTTAGATTTGCACTGCTTCAGACCCAGGGAGATACGACGACGCTCTTCGTCGATGTCCAGAACCATAACTTCAACAACATCACCCACGTTAACAACTTTAGATGGGTGGATGTTCTTGTTGGTCCAATCCATTTCGGATACGTGTACCAGACCTTCAACGCCTTCTTCGATTTCTACGAAGCAGCCGTAATCAGTCAGGTTGGTCACACGACCAGTCAGGCGAGTACCTTCTGGGTAACGCTTAGCGATAGCTACCCATGGATCTTCACCCAGCTGCTTCAGGCCCAGAGAAACACGAGTACGCTCGCGGTCGAACTTCAGCACTTTAACAGTGATTTCGTCGCCAACGTTCACGATTTCGCTTGGATGCTTAACGCGCTTCCACGCCATATCAGTGATGTGCAGCAGGCCGTCAACACCGCCCAGATCAACGAATGCACCGTAGTCAGTCAGGTTCTTAACGATACCCTTAACTTCCATGCCTTCTTGCAGGTTTTCCAGCAGCTGATCGCGCTCTTGGCTGTTTTCAGATTCGATAACGGCACGGCGAGAAACAACAACGTTGTTACGCTTCTGGTCCAGCTTGATTACTTTGAACTCAAGCTCTTTGTATTCCAGGTGAGTAGTGTCACGAACTGGACGAACGTCTACCAGAGAACCTGGCAGGAACGCACGGATACCGTTCAGTTCTACAGTGAAACCACCTTTCACCTTGCCGTTGATCACACCGATAACGGTAGCAGCTTCTTCGTATGCTTTTTCCAGCATCAGCCAAGCTTCGTGGCGCTTAGCTTTCTCACGAGACAGCTGAGTTTCACCGAAGCCGTCTTCTACTGCGTCCAGTGCTACGTCAACTTCGTCACCGACGTTGATTTCCAGCTCACCCTGGGCGTTCTTGAACTGTTCTGCTGGAATAGCAGATTCTGACTTCAGGCCAGCATCAACCAGAACGATGCCGTTCTGAATAGCGATAACAGTACCACGAACGATAGAACCTGGACGAGTTTCCAGTTCTTTCAGGGACTCTTCAAAGAGTTGAGCAAAAGATTCAGTCATGTTTATTAATCTTCACTAATGAAAGATAACTACCATCTAGCATCCGGCTAAATGGGGTTGCTTCAAAATAGCTCGCCGCATCCATGCAGTTTGCTTCTGTATCTAGCCAATAATAACAAAAAAATGCGGCGCGATGCCAAAGATTCTGCCTTAAAAGTGCAAGGTTTCTTTGATATGGTGCATCGCGGCGGCAATCACTTGCTCAATTGGCATTTCAGTCGAATCCAGTACCAGTGCGTCTGGTGCCGCTTTCAGCGGTGCGACAGCGCGGTTGCGATCGCGATAGTCACGTTCGCGGATCTCGGCCAAAAGGTGTTCAAAGTTAACATCAAACCCTTTGCCCTGCAACTGCAACATACGGCGGTTGGCACGCTCTTCAGCACTGGCGTCAAGAAATATTTTCACCGGCGCATCTGGGAAGACCACGGTTCCCATGTCACGACCATCGGCAATCAGGCCTGGCGCGGCGCGAAACGCACGCTGGCGGCGCAGTAACGCTTCGCGCACACGTGGAAAGGCCGCGGCACGGGAGGCGGTATTACCCACAGTTTCAGTGCGGATATCGTTCGAGACATCCTCACCTTCTAAGATCACGCGGATCTGGCCATCAACCGATTTGAACTGCACATCTAAGTGCGCCGCCAATGGAACTAGCGCCTCTTCAGACTCGATATCCACATGATGATGCAGTGCGGCCATCGCCAACACGCGATAAATTGCGCCGGAATCGAGCAGATGCCAGCCCAGTTGCTCAGCCAGTGCCTTACACAGCGTGCCTTTACCTGCACCGCTTGGCCCGTCGACTGTGATCACCGGGGTTGTGTCTGACATAGCATCCTCCGTTAAGTATAAGTGGGGTAGCACAGAGCAGGAAGTTCTGCCCTGTCTGACTCTGCGCGCAATTATACGGGAAAAGCGCCGTCAACCGAATGCTTTCTCTGTACCGAATGTAAATAACACGCCATGCCACATTACAGGGTGCGGTTGCCCCTATGGCAACAAAACATCAAACCATACAAACGACTACAGAAAAAAGAAAACCGCGTCAGTGCGCTGCCTAAGTCAGCAGGCAAGCACCGCGCGGTCAGTGGTAGGCTAGTGATGTTACAGCGCTGAATAAGCCACTGGCGAAATGCAATTAATCTGCTTGCACCAACATTTGTAGCCGAGTGAAGTAGTCAGGGAAGGTTTTCGAGGTACAACCCGGGTCTAAAATCGTGACCGGTGTATCCGACAACGCCACCAGCGAAAAACACATCGCCATACGGTGATCGTTATAAGTTGCAATCTCGGCATGCTGCAAGTGCGTCGGAGGAACAATACGAATGTAATCGTGCCCCTCTTCCACTTCAGCCCCCACTTTACGCAGCTCTGCGGCCATTGCAGCCAGTCGATCGGTTTCTTTTACCCGCCAGTTGTAAACATTACGGATACAGGTTTCGCCATCGGCAAACAGCGCCGCAGTAGCAATGGTCATGGCTGCATCCGGAATATGGTTCAAATCCAGATCCACGCCGTTTAAGCTGCCACGCTCACACTCGACATAATCATCGGCCCAGCGAATATGCGCGCCCATTTTTTCCAGCACATCGGCAAAACGTACATCGCCTTGCACACTGCGTCGGCCAATACCGGTCACCCGCACTGTGCCGCCACGAATGGCTGCCGCCGCCAGAAAATAGGAAGCCGACGAGGCATCGCCTTCGACCAGATAATCCCCCGGCGATACATACTGCTGCTGACCACGGATATGGAACACTTGATAATTTTCGTGGCGCACCTGCACACCGAAAACCGCCATGATATGCAGCGTGATATCGATATACGGCTTAGACACCAGCTCACCGCGAATATGCAGCTCGGTATCGCCGCTAAAAAGTGGTGCAGCCATTAAAAAGGCGGTCAGGAACTGACTGGAGACCGAACCATCAATCTCTACTCGTCCACCTTGCAAGGTATTGCCTTGGATCAGTAGCGGTGGATAGTGTTCTTGTTCCAGATAAGTGATGTTAGCGCCAGCTTGGCGGAGCGCATCCACCAGATGGCCAATAGGGCGCTCTTTCATGCGCGGCTCACCGGTTAGGATCACTTCACCGCGCCCTGCGCACAGCGCTGCGGTCAACGGGCGCATAGCAGTGCCTGCGTTACCCAAAAACAGTGTCAGTGGGCTGTTGTCTGGCGATGTAGGAACAGTAAACACCTGCCCTAATCCATCCACTTCACACACTGTGCGATCAGCGGAGAGACGATAAGAAACACCCAGCGCGCTGAGGGCATTGAGCATATGCCGCACATCATCGCTATCGAGCAAATTGGTCAATCGGGTGGTGCCGCGAGCCAGTGCGGCCAGTAATAAGGCGCGGTTAGATACACTTTTTGAACCGGGCAAATTGACCGTGCCGTTTACACGTTGAATCGGTTGTAACGTCAGCGATTCCATAGCAATTACTCTGCTCTCCTGCGGTTATTTTTCTGGCTACGTAGGCCTAATACATAGTAAGCCGAATATATAGTGGGCCGAATACATGAAAATTAGCGAAATAAGACTTCGTCTAAGGCATCCATAAAGCGCTGGTTTTCCTGCGCCAGACCGATGCTGACCCGCAAGTGATCAGGCATACCGTAACCAGCAATTGGACGGACAATCACGCCGCGAGCCAGTAATTGTTGGTATACCGGCCCAGCCGGACGCCCCATATCAATGGTGAGGAAGTTACCGGAAGACGGAATGTACGCCAAGCCGCGCGCCTGACAGTACTCCGTTAGCTGCGCCATACCTCGGCGATTAGTCTCAACGGCAGCAGCCAGATACTCGGCATCATCCAATACCGTTTGTGCCGCCAACAAGGCTAAGGTATTGCAGTTAAACGGCTGACGCAGGCGATTCATTAAACCAGCCACCCGCGGATCGGATACCGAGTACCCAACGCGCAACCCAGCCAAACCATACGCTTTAGAGAAGGTGCGGCAAACGACCAGATTCGGGAAACGCTTCACCCACGCAAATGAGGGCGAGCGCAGGCTCGGCTCAACATACTCGGTATAGGCTTCATCCAGCACCACCATGACATGCGCTGGCACTTGCTGTAAGAAGGCATCTAACGCTTCAGCGCTTAAAAACGTACCGGTTGGATTATTGGGGTTGGCAATAAAAATAAGCTTAGTACGCTCAGTGATCGCCGCAGCCATCGCGGTCAAATCGTGTCCCCACTCGGAGGCTGGAACCACCACAGCTTTGGCATTCAGCGCCTGCACCACGAGAGGATAAACGATAAAGGCATGCTCGGCATAAATGACTTCGTCTTGCTCGCTGACAAACACGCGCGCAATCAACTCCAGCAAATCATTGGAGCCATTACCCAGTGTCAGCTGCGCTTCATCCACGCCAAAACGCTCCGCCAGTGCTTGCTTGAGATAAAAACCGTTAGCATCGGGATAACGGGTCAGTCCGGACAATTCGGCGGTTAATGCCTGCTGTACGCTGGCGGCTAACCCGAGCGGGTTTTCATTCGAGGCCAGCTTCACAATGTTACTGATCCCAAGCTCCCGCTCCAGCTCTTCCACCGGCTTGCCCGCCTGATACGGCGACAATGCGCGAATCCCAAGATTTGCCAGTGCGGTAAAATCACATCCCATTACGTCTCTCCTTGTGTCCGGACTATCAATCCTGCCTGTGCTTATCACTTTGTTATATCGGGTTCTCCGCAAACTGGCGAGCATAATTGTGTCTATCCGGTTACACGTCCGGCCACTGCCTGCGGTTGCTGACGCTGCGTCTTAGTTGCTGGTGACGGGTCACACAAGAGGATTGATAGGTTATCTATATGATTGTTATAGGCAAAACCGATTTGTCTCATTTATTAACTTATTGAGAATAGATAGCAATTACATTTTGTGATATTGATCAATTATCGACGGTTGCGTGTGCATAGGCATGCAGACCTGTTAGGTACAGGATAGGTACGGAATACGAGGCAAACGATAAAATGAATCAACAACAAGTAGGCGTGATCGGCATGGCCGTCATGGGCAGTAATCTGGCACGTAATCTGGCCAGCCGCGGCTTTTCCGTCGCCGTGTTCAATCGCTCTTATCAGAAAACCCAAGAAGTCGTCACCTCACATCCGGAAGCGGGGCTGGTGCCTTATGCTTCACTGGCCGACTTTGTCGCGGCGCTAGAGCGCCCACGCAAAATCATTTTGATGGTAAAAGCAGGCGAAGCGACCGATGACACCATCGCCGGTTTGCTGCCTTTACTGACCGCTGGCGATATCCTGATTGACGGCGGTAATACCTATTTTAAAGATACCGAGCGCCGTGCGGCGGAGCTCGCTGAGCACGGGATCAACTTCATTGGCACCGGCATTTCCGGTGGTGAAGAAGGCGCGCTGCGCGGCCCATCTATCATGCCAAGTGGCGATAAAGAGGCCTACCAGCACGTTGCACCAATCTTAGGCAAAATTGCCGCCCAATATGAAGGCGAACCGTGCGTGACATACATCGGCACCGGTGGCTCAGGTCACTATGTGAAGATGGTGCACAATGGCATCGAATACGGCGACATGCAGCTGATCGCCGAAGCTTACGCGCTGCTCAAATACGGCGTCGGGCTTAATAATGAGCAGATGGCCGATATTTTCACTGAGTGGAATAAAGGTGAGCTTAACAGCTATCTGATTGAGATCACGGCGGATATTCTACGCAAAAAAGACAGCCTGACTGGCGAGTATCTGATTGATGTCATTTTGGATGCCGCGGGCAATAAAGGCACCGGTAAGTGGACCAGCCAAAGTGCCTTGGATTTAGGTACGCCGCTGAGCCTGATCACCGAATCGGTTTTTGCCCGTTATATTTCTGCGCTGAAAGAAGAGCGCGTGAAAGCCAGCCGCATTCTGACCGGTCCTGTCGCGCCACAGTTAAGCGGGAAAACTGACGATCTGATTGAGCAAATCCGTCAAGGTTTGTACCTGAGTAAGATCATCTCCTACGCACAAGGCTTTGCGCAGTTGGATGCAGCCTCCCGTGAATACGGCTGGGATCTGCAACTGGGTGAGATCGCCAAAATCTTCCGAGCAGGCTGTATTATTCGTGCACAGTTCCTGCAGAAAATCAGCGAAGCCTATGAGGGCAACCTGAAGCCAGAAAACCTGCTGTTAGCACCATACTTCCAGCAAGCAGCTGAACGCTATCAAGCGTCGTTGCGCAATATCACCGCGCAGGCGATTTTACACGGCGTCGCGGCTCCTACCTTCTCGGCCGCGATTGCGTACTATGATAGCTACCGCAGCGCAGTGTTACCGGCCAACCTGATTCAGGCCCAGCGTGATTACTTTGGCGCGCACACTTATAAGCGTTTAGATCGTGAAGGGATTTACCACACTTCCGATTGGAACGTGGCTGACACAGAGTAAAGATCGCACACTAAGCACGTAGACTTTCTTGGGTTTGAGAACAAAAAAAGCGCTGTTACACAGCGCTTTTTTATTATCGGTTATACTCGCTAGCAAGTAACGGCGAGCTATTAACCACGATGGCGCTGAGCAAAGTCATCCATAAAGGCGACTAATGCCTGCACACCTTCAACGGGCATGGCATTGTAGATAGACGCGCGCATACCACCAACGATGCGGTGACCTTTCAGCGCATGCAGACCAGCAGCAAATGACTCTTCCAAGAACACTTTATCCAGCTCGGCAGATGGCAACGTGAACGGCACGTTCATCCATGAGCGGTTATCAGGGTGTACGTCATTGTGGTAAAAATCAGACTGATCGATATAGCCGTACAGCAATTCGGCTTTGGCCTGATTGCGTTTAGCCATCGCAGACAAACCGCCCTGCTCTTTGAGCCAGCGGAACACCAGACCGGACAGATACCATGCGAATGTTGGCGGTGTGTTGTACATGGAATCGTTATCGGCCAGCACTTTGTAGCCCAGCACCGATGGCAGCACGTCGCGCGCCCGATCCAGTAAATCATCACGCACAATCACCAAGGTCAAACCGGATGGCCCGATGTTTTTCTGCGCGCCAGCATAAATCACGCCGTAACGGCTCACATCAATCGGACGCGATAAAATCGTAGATGACATATCGGCCACCACAATTTTGTCGCCAAAATCCGGCTCTTCATGGATTTCCAGACCATCGATGGTTTCGTTCGGGCAGTAATGCACAAACGCGGCATCATCCGACAATGTCCATTCACGCATCGGCTTCACCGCACGCAAACCGTCACGACGCTCGGTGATATCAATCACATTGGGCTGGCAGTATTTACCGGCTTCTTTGATGGCACTGTGCGCCCAGTAACCACCATCCAGATAATCGGCGCGGGTCTTATCCCCCAGCAGATTCAATGGCACCGCCGCAAACTGAGCGCGCGCGCCACCTTGGCAGAACAGCACCTTGTAGTTATCTGGAATTGCCAACAAATCACGCAGATCTTGCTCCGCCTGCGCCGCCACCGCCATAAACTGCTTACTGCGGTGACTGATTTCCATCACCGAGGTTCCCAGATCATGCCAATTCAGCAGCTCTTTCTGAGCAATCTGCAATACGTCGGCGGGCAGCATGGCCGGGCCGGCACTGAAATTAAACACCTGTTGCATATTACGCGCATTCCCCGTGTTAGTTTCAACGTTCCCTATACGATTGAGCGGTTGTATCACTCAGCCAATCTTCATGCAAATGGTTTAAAGGTGCGCAGAGCTGGGCTTAGCCGCATGACTGCGCAGATAACGCACGAGCATGCTAACTATGACGATAGGTCAGTTCTACTTTCGCGCATCGCCGATGTAGAGATTTCTACTATAGTGTTAGAGGTTACACAGGCCTCGTCACTGAGAATGTTGTCCAGCGAGGTGGTTATCGTCATTACCGCTTGCTTTGAGGATACAATATGAAACGTACTGTGTTATTCACCCTGCTGGCTCTGACTCTTTCCGCCGGTGCATCTGCGTCTGATACCTTGTCTGATGCGGCCAGCAGCGCCGCCGGCACGGTGGAAAATGCGGCCAACTCTGTGGCTGATGCAGCTAAATCCATGAAAGCGAAACTGTCGCCATCAATGCCTGCTAAACCTATCGCCGAATGGACCTGTGCAGAATTTTTAGCTGTCGATGAATCGTTCCGTCCGAGCGCGGTGTATTTTGCCGAGGGCTTTAATCAAAAAGATAAGCCCGAAGGGGCGATGATTGATATCGCTGGGGTAGAAAAAGCCATTCCCTTCCTGATTGAAGATTGCAGCAAAAATCCGCAAGAAAAATTGCTGAAACAAGCCGAGAAAACCCGCGCCGCGCACGCTGCCGCTGGCCATTAACGATCCCAGCATGCTATGCCTCAACACCGAAAAGTGAAAACTGCAAATCCAGAAAAGCAAAAGGCATCCGTAAAGGATGCCTTTTTTCACTCGAAACACTTCTTAACTCGACGCTGTTTTTAACTCAAAACAGTGAGGAACGACGAGGGTACTGGGCGAGCGGCAACAGGTTACCGCCCCCCATTACGAGTATTGATTACTCTTCGCCTGGCTCGTCTTGTGCAGACTCGCTAGCAGCTTGCTCGTCGCCCTGTTCTGACAGTTCAACACCCTCTTCGGTGCTCTCCTCGTCATCATCGGCATCCAAGATACGCTGCAAACCAACCACTTGCTCTTCTTCGCTGGTGCGAATCAAGGTCACGCCTTGGGTGTTACGACCCACCACGCTCACTTCTTTCACACGTGTGCGAACCAGCGTACCGGCATTGGTGATAATCATGATCTGATCATTTTCCTCAACCTGCACTGCGCCCACAACCAGACCATTACGCTCGCTGACCTTGATGGAGATAACCCCTTGGGTCGCACGGGACTTGGTCGGGTACTCAGCAGACGCTGTACGCTTACCGTAACCGTTGGCGGTGACAGTCAGGATCTCACCATCGCCTTTTGGCACGATCAGAGAAACGACTTTGTCTTGCTCGCTCAGCTTGATGCCGCGCACACCGGTCGCGGTACGGCCCATTGGGCGCACTTGATCTTCGGCGAAACGCACCACTTTACCTTCAGCGGAGAACAGCATCACTTCGTCATTACCGTGAGTCAGATCCACACCAATCAGGGTGTCGTCATCATTCAGGTTAACGGCGATGATACCGGCGCTACGCGGACGGCTAAAGTCAGTCAGTGGCGTCTTCTTCACGGTACCGTTGGCGGTAGCCATGAAGATGTACTGATCATCCGCATACTCACGAACCGGCAGGATCGCGGTAATACGCTCGTTTTCTTCCAGCGGCAGCAAGTTCACAATCGGACGACCACGGGCACCTCGGCTGGCCAATGGCAGCTGATATACCTTCAGCCAGTACAAGCGACCACGAGACGAGAAGCACAAAATGGTGTCGTGGGTGTTAGCCACCAGCAGACGTTCAATGAAGTCTTCTTCCTTCATCTTAGTCGCGGACTTGCCTTTACCACCACGGCGCTGCGCTTCGTACTCAGTCAGCGGCTGATACTTCACATAACCTTCGTGCGACAGTGTAACCACCACATCTTCCTGATTGATCAGGTCTTCGATGTTGATGTCAGCACTGTTGGCAGTGATTTCAGTACGGCGCTGATCGCCAAACTGCGCGCGAATGCTGGTCAGCTCTTCGCAGATCACTTCCATCAGACGCTCTGGGCTTTGCAGGATATGCAACAGCTCAGCGATTTGTGCCAGCAGCTCTTTGTACTCGTCCAGCAGCTTCTCGTGCTCCAGACCTGTCAGCTTGTGCAGACGCAAATCCAAAATAGCCTGCGCTTGTTGCTCAGTCAGGAAGTACTGGTTTTCACGGATACCAAACTCAGCCTCCAGCCAGTCAGGACGGGCAGCATCAACACCAGCCGCTTCCAACATGACGGACACATGGCCCAGATCCCAACCACGCGCGACCAAACCGGCTTTCGCTTCAGATGGTGTCGGTGCACGGCGGATCAGCTCGATGATTTCATCGATGTTCGCCAATGCTACTGCCAGACCTTCCAAGATATGAGCACGATCACGGGCTTTACGCAGTTCATACACGGTACGACGTGTCACCACTTCACGGCGGTGCAGCACGAACGCTTCCAGCATGTCTTTGAGGTTCAGCAGCTTCGGTTGGCCTTGGCTCAAGGCTACCATGTTGATACCAAACGTAGTTTGCAGCTGGGTTTGTGAGTACAGATTGTTCAGTACCACTTCACCGACCGCATCACGTTTGATCTCAATCACAATGCGCATGCCGTCTTTGTCAGACTCATCACGCAGGGCGCTGATCCCTTCAACTTTCTTGTCTTTTACCAGCTCGGCGATCTTTTCGATCAGGCGCGCTTTGTTCACCTGATACGGGATCTCGTGCACGATGATGGATTCGCGGCCGTTTTTCTCGTCCACTTCCACTTCAGCGCGAGCGCGCAGGTACACTTTACCGCGACCGGTACGATAAGCATCTTCAATCCCACGACGGCCATTGATGATTGCTGCCGTCGGGAAATCCGGACCCGGAATATGGGTCATCAGCTCATCAATGGTGATCTCTGGGTTTTCGATGTAGGCCAAACAGCCGTCGATCACTTCGCCCAAATTGTGCGGTGGGATGTTGGTTGCCATACCTACGGCGATACCAGAGGAGCCGTTTACCAGCAGGTTCGGGATCTTGGTCGGCAATACAGCCGGGATCTGCTCGCTGCCGTCGTAGTTAGGCACATAATCAACGGTTTCTTTGTCCAGATCGGCCAGCAGTTCGTGGGCGATCTTGGCCATGCGCACTTCGGTGTAACGCATCGCTGCGGCGGAGTCGCCGTCGATGGAACCGAAGTTCCCCTGTCCGTCGACCAGCATATAACGCAGTGAGAAAGGCTGCGCCATACGTACGATGGTGTCGTAAACCGCGCTATCACCGTGTGGGTGATATTTACCGATTACGTCACCGACCACACGGGCCGATTTCTTATATGGTTTGTTCCAGTCATTACCGAGTACGCTCATGGCGTACAAGACACGGCGGTGAACCGGCTTAAGGCCGTCACGCACATCTGGTAAGGCGCGTCCGACAATCACGGACATTGCATAGTCCAGATAGGAGCTTTTCAGCTCTTCTTCGATATTGACCGGCGTGATTTCTTTGGCTAGGTCGCTCATGGCGCCACATTCCCTCAGCTAATTGTCGTCTGACCGGATGAAAAAGGTGTAAGACTATACCATAAAAGCAAAGTTTACGCCCAGCGTATCAAAAACAAGACGCCGAACCGGATCGCACAACGCATTTTCAGCGCCGATAAAAAAATCCTATCCAACCGTCAACACAACCTGCAACGAACGAAGGTCAGCAAAGATACAGCTTGTCGTCTGAATTAGGTATAATCAGCGCAATTATTGTCGTATGAATGGATGCTGTGTAGCCATGCAAAAAACGCTGAACGTCGATCATCAGGAAATTGCTAAATTTGAAGCGGTTGCCTCAACCTGGTGGGATCTGGAAGGGGAATTCAAACCCTTACACCGTATTAATCCGTTGCGCCTTGAGTACATTCTCGACCGCGCCGGTGGTGTATTTGGCAAGCAAGTGCTGGATGTCGGCTGTGGCGGCGGTATTTTGTCGGAAAGTTTGGCCCGCGAAGGCGCTAACGTCACCGGTTTAGACATGGGCAGTGAGCCGCTGCAAGTGGCACGTCTGCATGCACTAGAAAGTGGCGTGCAAGTCAACTATCTGCAGCAAACCGTGGAAGAGCATGCCGAGGCGCACAGCGGCCAGTATGATGTGGTCACCTGCATGGAAATGCTGGAGCATGTGCCCGATCCAGAATCTATCATTCAAGCCTGTGCGCGCTTGGTCAAACCCGGCGGCCATGTCTTTTTCTCGACCTTAAACCGGAACCCGAAATCCTTCTTGCTGGCGATTGTCGGCGCAGAATATCTGCTGCGCATGGTGCCAAAAGGTACGCATGACTTTAATAAGTTCATTCGCCCGTCTGAACTGCTGGGTTGGATTGATAATACCGGCCTGCGCGAACAAGACCTGATGGGGATCACCTTCAACCCGCTGCTGAATCAGTTCTCGTTACGCCCAGATATCGATGTGAACTATATGGTACACACCATTCGCGAGGATCTGTGATGCATTGGGATGCGGTACTCTTTGATCTCGACGGCACCTTATTAGATACCGCCGCGGACATGGCGGCCGCAGCCAATCATGTCTTGCAACACTATGGCTATAGCCCGCTGAACGCAGCGCAAATTCAAGCCAATACCAGCCAAGGCGTGCACGGATTGCTGCACGCTGGCTTTGCTGGGTCATTGCCCGATGATATGACGGTATTGCGCGCGCGCTTTCTGGCGTACTACCACGCCAATGTCTGCCGTGATACCCGCTTATATCCTGGCGTCACGGCGCTGTTACAGCAGATCGCGCAAAGTGGTTGCCCGTGGGGAATTGTCACCAATAAGCCTACGGCACTGACGCAAGCGCTGCTGCCTTTCTTCCCTGTATTGGCGCAGCCTGCCGTATTAGTGTGCGCAGATACCTTAGCGCAGCGTAAACCGCACCCCGCCCCGATGCATCATGCCTGCGCGCAGTTAGGGTTATCGGAATCACGCACTCTATATCTGGGTGATGCCCGTACCGATATTCAAGCGGCGCAAGCCGCTGGTATGCCGAGTGCCGTAGCAGGATGGGGTTACATCAGCCCAGATATTGATACCCGCGATTGGGGCGCCGATGGCGTTTTTGCTTCCGTTACCGAGTTTATGCACTGGTTGGCAACGCATCGCGTCTAACAAAACCAACACCTTATAACAAACCGATAAAATTTGATCTGGCTCATGTTTCGCCCGTTTGCATAATTCCTGTGCGAACAGCACCAGATCAAAAAATTTTTTCTCTGTTGCTTTTTTCACCGGCAAAAATGCTTGCATTTTCGAGAGGCGCAATAGGTGTATTGCACGCAAGTTAGTAAACACTAACATTACCTCTTTCCACACTGGGTTATCCACAACTCAGAGGCATTTTGTGCACTTGCATCTGCGGCCATACCTCACTATCTTGTTATCCATTCCAAGCGAACACCCAATATGTTGTGGCACATGTCAGACTCACACACTACAGTGTAATGAGCGATGACGAGTGCCATTTATCCATATTTGCCTGTCCGGCACCCTGTTTCCAACGCCCTGATGGTTAACGGTTCGATGGTAAACAGGCGCGCTGCTCTGACGCAGGACGCGCAGACAGACGTTGGTGTTCGACTATTACCTTTTCTACTACATTGGCTGAACTGAAGAACTATGAATCAATCTCTGCTGGTAACGAAACGCGACGGACGTAAAGAGCGCATCGATCTGGATAAAATCCACCGGGTCATCACATGGGCTGCGGAAGGTCTTCACAATGTGTCAGTATCGCAGGTTGAATTACGTTCCCACATTCAGTTTTATGACGGGATCCGCACCTCTGATATTCACGAAACCATTATCAAGGCCGCCGCTGACCTGATCTCCCGTGAATCACCGGATTATCAGTATCTGGCCGCTCGCTTAGCCATTTTCCACCTGCGCAAAAAGGCCTATGGCCAGTTTGAGCCACCAAAGCTGCTGGATCATGTGCGCAAAATGGTTGAGCTCGGCAAATACGATGCTCATCTGCTGCAAGACTATAGTGAAGAAGAATTTGCGCAGATGGACGAGTTCCTCGATCACTGGCGTGATATGAACTTCTCCTACGCGGCCGTGAAGCAGCTGGAAGGCAAATATCTGGTTCAAAATCGCGTGACCGGTGAGATCTACGAAAGCGCCCAGTTCCTGTACATTCTGGTGGCTGCCTGCCTGTTTGCCGGTTATCCGCGCGAGACACGTTTAGATTACGTGCGCCGTTTTTATGATGCGATTTCGACTTTCAAGATTTCGCTGCCAACCCCGATTATGTCGGGTGTGCGTACCCCTACTCGTCAGTTCAGCTCTTGTGTACTGATCGAATGTGGTGACAGCTTAGATTCCATCAACGCCACCTCCAGTGCGATTGTGAAATACGTCTCTCAGCGCGCCGGTATCGGCATCAACGCCGGTCGTATCCGTGCGCTGGGTAGCGAAATCCGTGGCGGCGAAGCGTTCCACACCGGCTGTATTCCGTTCTACAAGCATTTCCAGACGGCGGTGAAGTCCTGCTCACAAGGCGGCGTGCGCGGTGGTGCGGCTACGCTGTTCTATCCGCTGTGGCATCTGGAAGTCGAAGATCTGCTGGTGCTGAAAAACAACCGCGGCGTGGAAGAAAACCGCGTGCGTCATATGGATTACGGCGTGCAGATCAACAAACTGATGTATCAGCGCCTGATCAAAGGCGAGAATATCACGCTGTTCAGCCCATCCGATGTACCGGGTCTGTACGATGCGTTTTTCATGGATCAGGCCAAGTTTGAAGAGCTGTACGTTAAGTACGAGCAAGATCCGTCTATCCGTAAAAAAACGATCAAAGCGCTGGAGCTGTTCTCGCTGATGATGCAAGAGCGCGCTTCAACGGGCCGTATCTACATTCAGAACGTGGATCACTGCAACACTCACAGCCCGTTTGACCCAATGGTAGCGCCGGTGCGCCAGTCAAACCTGTGCTTGGAAATCGCGCTGCCAACGCGTCCACTGGATGAAGTGAACGATGCCAACGGTGAGATTGCGCTCTGCACCCTGTCGGCCTTCAACTTAGGTGCAATCGAGCACTTAGATGAGTTGGAAGAGCTGGCTGAACTGGCCATCCGCGCACTGGATTCCCTGCTCGATTATCAGGATTACCCAATCCCCGCCGCGCAGCGTGGCGCAATGGGACGTCGTACTCTGGGGATTGGTGTGATCAACTTTGCCTACTATCTGGCGAAGCACGGTGTGCGTTACTCCGATGGCAGCGCCAACAACCTGACGCACCGTACGTTTGAAGCGATGCAGTATTATCTGCTGAAAGCCTCTAACAAGCTGGCACAAGAGCAAGGTGCTTGCCCGTGGTTCAATGAAACCACCTATGCGCAGGGTATTTTGCCAATTGATACCTATAAAAAGGATCTGGATCAGCTGACCCAAGAGCCGCTGCATTACGATTGGGAAACTCTGCGTCGTGATATTCAGCAGCACGGTCTGCGTAACTCAACCGTTTCGGCACTGATGCCATCAGAAACCTCATCCCAGATCTCTAATGCCACCAACGGTATTGAGCCACCGCGCGGCCATATCAGCGTGAAAGCGTCGAAAGATGGGATCCTCAAGCAGGTGGTACCGGAATACGAACAACTGAAAGATGCCTACGAGCTGCTGTGGGATATTCCGAATAACGACGGTTACCTGCATATCGTGGGGATCATCCAGAAGTTTATCGATCAGTCGATTTCGGCCAATACCAACTACGATCCGGCGCGCTTCCCAGGCCAGAAGGTGCCAATGAAGCAATTGCTCAAAGATCTGCTGACTGCCTATAAATACGGTGTCAAAACCCTGTATTATCAGAACACCCGTGACGGTGCCGACGATTTACAGGATGATCTGTCCGTAGCCGCCGCTGATGATGGCTGCGAAAGCGGCGCCTGCAAGATTTAATTGCGCTCTCTGCCGCCGGTGCGAGTAATAAGCATCGGCGGTTGTTTCCGTACAAAGGTATTTTTCTCATGGCTTACACCACTTTCAGTCAACACAAAAACAATCAGCTGCTGGAACCGATGTTTTTCGGTCAGCCGGTTAACGTGGCCCGCTACGATCAGCAAAAGCACGAGATTTTCGAGCGTCTGATTGAAAAGCAGCTGTCGTTCTTCTGGCGTCCAGAAGAAGTGGATGTGTCCCGTGACCGCATCGATTATCAGGCTCTGCCCGATCACGAAAAACATATCTTCATCAGCAACCTGAAATATCAGACGCTGCTGGACTCCATTCAAGGCCGTAGCCCGAACGTGGCACTGTTGCCGCTGGTTTCTATCCCTGAGCTGGAAACCTGGATCGAGACATGGTCATTCTCTGAGACCATTCACTCTCGCTCCTACACCCATATCATCCGTAATATCGTGAATGACCCGTCAGTGGTGTTCGACGATATCGTGGTTAACGAAGAGATTTTGAAGCGCGCCACCGATATTTCATCGTTCTACGATAAGCTGATCCACGACAGCAACCTGTACCATTTGCTGGGTGAAGGTACCCACACCATTAATGGCGTGACCCATACCGTCAGCCTGCGCGCGCTGAAAAAGACCCTGTATTTGTGCCTGATGAGCGTGAACGCGCTGGAAGCGATCCGCTTCTATGTCAGCTTTGCCTGCTCGTTTGCGTTCGCTGAGCGCGAGCTGATGGAAGGTAATGCCAAGATCATTAAGATGATTGCCCGCGATGAAGCACTGCACCTGACCGGTACCCAGCACATCATTAACCTGATGCGCAGTGGCCGTGATGATCCTGAGATGGCGGAGATTGCTGCAGAATGTGAAGCGGAGTGCTTTAACCTGTTCTTGGAAGCCGCGGAGCAAGAAAAACGTTGGGCCGAGTACCTGTTCAAAGACGGCTCGATGATTGGCCTGAACAAAGACATCCTGTGCCAGTACGTTGAGTACATCACCAACATTCGTATGCAAGCGGTTGGTTTGATCATGCCATTCCCAGCGCGTTCAAACCCGATCCCATGGATCAACAGCTGGTTAGTATCCGACAACGTGCAAGTAGCGCCACAAGAAGTGGAAGTTAGCTCGTACTTAGTTGGTCAGATTGACTCCGAAGTCAGCGATGAAGACTTAGGTGGCTTCGAGCTGTGATCGCATGCTGAAACTGCACATTGTCCTGCGCCCACGGGCGCAGGACTCTCACCCATCGGAACGCTCAGCAAACCAGTCTGCACATCCGGCAGGTCATGCCCTCTTCTCGATCCCGCATCAAGGTAATATGACCTTGCTAGAAACCTTGGCATTGCACCGTCAGCCGGTGGAATCGCAGTGCCGCGCAGGGTTTTGCGGCGCATGTCGAACTCGGTTATATCAAGGCCAAGTGCGCTATCTCACAACGCCACTGGCGTTCATCGGCGAAGATGAAATTCTGCCATGCTGCTGCGTACCACAAACCGACCTTCACATCGGCCTTTACGCGGATGCCGAGAGCACCGCAGACAGCGAACTGCCAGCCACTGAGCTCAACACATTATCCGTGCACGGTTAGAGCCGTTCATCGCCAGATTTGTGTACAGTGAGTCACGCCTAGCATCCAGACGTTTGATGTTAAGCCTGAACATCCCCTTTGGGGATTGTCAGCACTTCTTGCGGCTCAATCCATTCATAGGTGCCGAAAATTTCGCGCGCTTCCAAATAGCGACGCAGCATATCCAGCAACAAGGTAGTCACCACGACACGCTGCTCTGACGCATGACGCACCCGCAGCCGGACGCGCTGTCCGTACTCGTTGCGTTTATCGGCCAGTGCGACCGCCACTTCGATATGGTTATCCACCACCAAAATGCGTGAGGTTGCTAGCCCGACATCCGCGCCAGTGCGTTCACGGCACGCTTCGGCCATCGCAATCGCATGCCCCAGCAGTTTCTGGTTATCCGGCAGACGCTGATCGGTTTGCCCAATCACCCAGCCCTGCCGTAAAGCCAGTGCCGTGCGTTTATCATCTTGCAACGTGGCAGCGACCACGCCACCAGTAAAGGTTTCTGACAGCGATAGGGTGATTTTGCTTAAAGCGAGGAAATCCCCTAACTGCTCGGGTAACGAGCCTTCACCAGAAAAAACAATGTTGTCATCCAGAATGTCGGAAATTTGGTTCATCAAACGCAGCATATGGTTATGCCGCGTGGCGGGACCGGAGACTTTGATTTCGATAAACGGCATCGCCGAGCGATAACCAAGCATCACATCGGGCGGAACATCCAAGTGTTGCAGGCGATCGGCGATCCCACTTTCACTGAGGCCAAATGAGGTGACACGCAGGCAAATCGGCGCAGGCGGCAGATTAAAGCGTTGCTGAATAATCGGCAGAATTTGCTGCTCGACCATCACTTTAAATTCTTGCGGGACACCGGGAGTAAAGAACATGACGCATTGCGGCAACGTCAGCATAAAGCCACAGGCCGTGCCCACCGGATTATCCACCAACAGCGCATGTTGCGGTAACAATGCCTGCTTGCGGTTGGAATCAGGCATCGGACGGCCCGATTTTTCGTAGCGTTGACGCAAACGCTCCAGCCAAGGGTGATTGAGCACCAAGGGTTGATTAAAGGCACGTGCTGCCGCTTCAGCACTGAGATCGTCGCACGTCGGCCCTAAACCGCCGTTGACAATCACAATATCGGCTTCATGGCTACGCGCTAAAAAACAACTTACCAGCGCATTGATATCATCACCCACTGTACTGCGGTAAGCCAAAGGCAAACCGGCTTGGTACAGCGTTTGCGCCAGCCACGCCGCGTTACTGTCTATAATTTCGCCGTGCAACACTTCGTTGCCGGTACTGATCATTTCAACTCTCAACGGCGTGCTCATGCTTTGCTCGCTTCCCTTAGACTAGGCATCCTGACATGTTTCAGCCCATTTTTGTCAGAGTTCTATCTTAACCGCCTAATAAAAAACAAAAAATTCACTTTAGTTCTGTTAACTCGGCTAAATAATAGCGTATTTATCTAACTAAGCATGGCTTTATGGCTTTTCATTAGCAATAGCCAAATTTGTATTGTTTTATTTACACTGAAATTTTTTACTGCGCGAAAATTTTCCTCAAATCCTGCCTAAAAACACCAACATGTAAACATATAATTACACTGCAAACCGGATTTGACAGCGGCGCGCTTCTTATTTAATCTGCAGAACATTAGTTTGCCATTAATCCAGACAGGCAGATTAAATTTAGCCTTTTAATGTTAAATAGCAGTTAAAACACATATACAAAAACATTTTGTCTGTTTTTTAACCTACCGTTCAATTGACATCCATACGGAGTTGCCAGTGAAAAGCCGGGTTTTAGGTAGCGTTCTTATTGTCGCAGGGATTACGATTGGGGCTGGCATGCTGGCCATGCCGTTAGCTTCCGCCGGGATCGGCTTTATCCCTACTCTGTTTATGATGTTCGCTCTGTGGGCATTGATGTGCTATAGCGCCTTGATGTTGGTGGAAGTGCATTTGTCAGCGCCGGACATTCCTGCGCTGAGTGTGTTAGCCGAGCGTTATCTGGGTAAGCCAGGGCGCTGGTTAATCAGTTTCAGCATGTTGTTTTTAATGTATGCCCTGACCGCAGCCTATGTGACTGGCGGTGGTGGCCAGTTGATGCACAACTTAGAGCGCTGGTTTGGCCTGCAATTAACACCGGTGCAAGGTGCGCTGCTGTTTACGCTACTGTTAGGTGGCGCGGTGTGTATCAGCACCCGTTTGGTCGACTCGTTTAACCGCATCTTGTTCAGCATCAAATTGGTGGCGCTGGCGCTGGTACTGCTGCTGCTGATCCCGCACGTAGAAGGCCAAAACCTGACGGCGATGCCGGTACAAAATCTGCTTCTGCTGTCTGCTTTGCCGGTCTTTTTCACCTCGTTCGGTTTTCATATCTGCACCACTACCTTGGTGCGCTACTTAGACGGTGATGCTGCGAAACTGCGGTTTGTATTTATTACTGGTAGCGCCATTCCGCTGGTGATTTATATTCTGTGGCAACTGGCTACACACGGCGCCATCAGCCAAGAAGCGTTCACCCACATCCTTGAGGTTAATCCGACGCTGAGCGGTTTGATGCAAACCGTCGACTCGGTGGTGCAAAACCGCAGTGTGGATATGGCAGTGCGCATTTTTGCCGATATGGCACTGGCGACCTCATTCCTTGGCGTGTCACTAGCACTGTTTGATTTTCTGGCTGATGCCACGCGCCGCAACAACCGCCCTTCCGGTCGGATGCAAACTGGTTTACTGACCTTTATTCCACCGGTGCTGTTTGCCCTGTTTTATCCGCAAGGCTTCATTATGGCGCTGGGTTACGCGGCAATTCCGCTGGCCATTCTGGCGCTGCTGCTGCCGGCTGCGATGGTTTGGAAAGCGCGTCGCGCGGGCAACAGTACCTACCGTGTGATGGGGGGAACCGCCGGTCTGATTTTAGTCGCTACGCTGGGTGTCTTTGTGATTGTGGTACAGCTTGCTACCGCCAGCGGATGGCTACCGGCAGTCGCCGGTTAAATATGAAAACGAGAATAACTAACGGAGTTTTACAGTGAAAAGTCGCTTGTTGGGCAGCATTTTGATTGTTGCCGGAACAACCATCGGCGCCGGTATGTTGGCTATGCCGCTGGCGTCCGCGGGGATTGGATTTGGTGCCACCTTTATTATGATGGTGGCCCTGTGGGCATTGATGTGTTACAGCGCGTTAATGTTGCTGGAAGTGCATCAATATTCCGCAGCCAATGCCGGTCTGGGATCGCTGGCGGAGCAGTGCTTTGGCGCTGCTGGTCGCTGGATTGCCAGTGGCAGCATGGCCTTTCTGATGTATGCGTTGATTGCGGCTTATATCACCGGTGGCGGCGGTCAGCTGTCACACAACCTGCAGCGTTGGGCGAGCCTTGAGATCAGCCCACTACAAGGTACTTTGCTGTTTACGCTACTGCTCGGTGGCGCAGTCTGCATCAGCACACGCGCAGTCGATGCGCTGAACCGCGTGCTGTTCTCGATTAAAGTGCTGGCGCTGATCCTGATGCTGGCGCTGATGCTGCCACATGTGGAAGGCCCAAATCTGCTGGCTATGCCCCTGCAACAAGGGCTGGTGCTCTCCGCTATTCCGGTGATTTTCACCTCGTTTGGTTTCCACGGTAGCATTCCGAGTCTGGTGCGTTACTTAGATGGTGATACACGCAAACTGCGTGTGGTGCTGATTATCGGCAGTGCGATCCCGCTGTTTGCCTATATTCTGTGGCAACTGGCGACTCACGGCTCCATCAGCCAATCTGCGATGGGCAGCATTTTGGCGGAGAATCCAAACCTGACCGGTCTGATGCAAGCCGTCGATCGGGTGGTGGCGAATCCGAAAGTGGATGTCGCGGTACGCGTTTTTGCCGATATGGCGCTGGCGACCTCATTCTTGGGCGTGACGCTGGGGATGTTTGATTTTCTGGCCGATGCGTTCCGCCGTACTGATTCCGTCGGTGGCCGTTTACAAACGGGGGTTCTGACCTTTACTCCGCCACTGATTTTTGCCCTGTTCTATCCACAAGGCTTTGTCATGGCGCTGGGTTATGCGGCAATTGCACTGGCGGTACTGGCACTGTTGTTACCAGCGGCGATGGCGTGGAAGACTCGTAGTCAGCATGCGCATGGTTACCGTGTGGTAGGTGGCGTTGCGGGTCTGGTGGTGGTGTTTACTACCGGTATCGTGATTATCGCCGTTCAGCTGGCATCTACCTTCGGTTGGTTGCCTCCGGTCGCGGGCTAATTCAGCGGATAGCGTGAACTCGCATCACGCGGTATTGTTACATTGTGCCCTAGAGGCTATCTCTATAAGCACTGAATCCGGTCATCGGCGCCATGCTGCATAATATTGCATAGTGGTCGATGGCCGGATTTGCTTTTGCTGTGCGGCATCTCATCCCTCTCTTATCGTGCGCTTTGGTCTTTCCCTATTCTTTGCAAGCAACATGCCGCGGCTACTGGCGATGTGGGTGCCTACGGAACCTTCCCTATCCCTGCCAGTATTATCTTGCTGTGTGCTCTGGCTGTTTGTTCTCTTACTCTTTGATGTTGGTATCTCTGTTTTTCTTGCCTTTGTCTCTCATGTTCTTGGCTGCCTTGTTTTTAGTGAGATTGGCTCTGCTCTCTCTTACTTGCTAAATAGCAGCAGAGTGCCGAGACGAAATCATAAGCAAAAAAAACGGCACCCCGTAGGATGCCGTTGTTCACACTGTTCAACTTGCTGACTTCCGAACCACTTTCACAGCAGTGGCGGCAGCCAAAATGCATTAATGGAACAGGGTGTAGAAGATTGCGGAGATAGCCACACAACCGATAAAGGTCACGAAGATGTTGCTTGGCGCGCCAGCATATTTCTTCATGGCTGGTACTTTGCGTACTGCATACATTGGCATGATGAACAGCAGCAGAGCGATTACCGGGCCACCCAGCATTTCAATGATGTGCAGGATGCTTGGGTTCCACGTTGCAACAGCCCAAGTGGTCAGCAGAATGAACACTGCGGTGATGCGGTTCAGAGTATTGATACCTACAGTTTTACCCTTACGACGCGCAGCTTTCAGGATCAGACCGTTCAGACCTTCGCGGGTGCCCAAGTAGTGACCCAGGAAAGATTTGGTGATAGCAACAAAGGCAATCATTGGTGCCAGATACGCGATCAGCGGGTTCTGGAACTTGTTCGCCAAGTAAGACAGGATAGAGATGTTATCTGCCTTCGCTTGCGCCAGCTCAGCTGGAGACAGGCTCAGCACACAGCTGAATACGAAGAACATAACAGTGATCACCATCATGATGTGGCTCATCATCAGGATGCGTGAGCTCTTGGCATCAGCCATTTCACCGTACTGCTGCTTTTGCTCTACGGCAAAAGAAGAGATGATTGGTGAGTGGTTGAAAGAGAACACCATCACTGGGATCACCAGCCACAGGGTTTTCAGCACGTTGCCGATACCGTTACCGCCCGCTGGCACATAATGGAAAATGGCAGTGTTCCACTCTGGGATCAGGAACAGAGACATCAGCACCAGTACTGCCACAAATGGGAATACCAGTACGCTCATAGCTTTGACGATCAGCTTTTCACCACAGGCAACAATCGCCATCAGGCCCACGATCAGGACCAGAGACAGGATCGCACGCGGAGGTGGGGTCATGTGCAGCTGGTTCAGCATGAAGCTTTCAACGGTATTAGTGATCGCCACGCTGTATACCAACAGGATCGGGTAGATCGCGAAGAAATACAGGAAGGTGATCAGGTAACCGGCAGTTGAGCCGAAGTGCTCTTCTACCACTTCAGTGATGTCGTCGCCCTGACGGCCAGAGCCAGACAGTACGAAGCGGCACAGCGCACGGTGTGCAAAGAAGGTCATTGGCAGAGCCAGAATCGCCATCACCAGCAGAGGCCAGATACCACCGATACCGGCTTCGATAGGCAGGAACAATGTACCTGCACCTACCGCCGTACCGTACAGGCCCAGCATCCAAGTGATGTCACTTTTATTCCACTTCATGGTCGCCGCATTGGCGCCTTGAGTCGTTGCTTGTTTCGCTACTGTGTGATCCATAGGTTTATCTTCAAAGTATTTATAAAAAAACGTTATCAGTAGGTTGAAACGATTCAAGCTACAACGTGAGCCAGAGTGCGATAAAAAACACATACAGTTGTGCCCTGCCTAAGCAAGGGGCAGCAAAATAACCATCCATTGGAAAATTGCTCAGAGATGAGCCTGATATTGTCTGCAACCGCTGTTCCAGCAGCTGTTATCGCCGTGTTTCAACCTCTGCGAAAAAGGTTCTTGGTTTCAGCGCTGACTGTCTGATTGATTTTTGATATGGGCTGTCAGACGCTGGAATTACTTTTGTTCACTCTGTCTGGTAGCGCAGCGTTGCGGCTGGTTATCTGCATGCACCCGAAGGAATACAAACAACGAGATGTGCAATAAGTTGCCCTACCAATAAGAGGGCGCCATTATAGCGACTGGCAGCCATTGGTCGAGTCCTAAATCACACTTTTTATAGGGGATAGGGAGATTTATAACGCAATAAAGAGAGATCGATCACATAAATTTATTTTCCCTACGCACGGGATGCGTAAACTTTCAACAGTGAAGTTGCTCACAAAATAGCTGTTGGTTTAATTTTCATCACCGACAAACGCGTCATCACCTTAGAGCGCAACGCCGGATAAGCTGAGTTCTACTGATGCCGGTGATAAAAAACGAAGCGATTGTCTAGCTTAGTGCCCTAATCGGTTCATGCCGATATGCGGAATACCGTCTTCCAAATACCCTTCCCCGCATGCCTCAAACCCGTGCTGACCGTAATAGCCTTGCAGGTGAGCTTGCGCACTCAGGTGGATAGACGCGCCCGGCCAGTGCTGTTCACACAACATGATGCCTTGCTGGATCAAATCATGACCAATGCCTTTGCCACGGTATGGCGCGCGGGTAATCACACGACCAATCACCGGCATGGATGAATCCAACTCACCATGGCCTACCGTACCCGGCGCCATAATGCGCAAGTAAGCGGCCAGTGTTTCACCGTCATAACCCAGCACATGGTAAGTCTGCGGCAGCAAATCCAACCCATCAATATCTTGATAAGCACAGGCTTGCTCCACCACGAAGACTTCCGCTCGTAACTGTAACAACTGGTAGAGTTCAGTGGAGGAGAGCTCGGCAAAGGTGCAGGCTTTCCATTGCAGCGAAGGTGAACACGACGACATTCCACGTTTCCTTATGTTCTGATCAACCATACAGTTTTTCCTGTTTTTAACGGTTTTCTCTGCCGTAGACGAGCGGAGAAATGTAACTTTTCCCTCTGAATATTAAAATTTTCATGCAAGGAAAATGCATAATAGCGCATAAATCGTGCGCCACAACCGGAAAAACATCACGCTCCGTCATGCAGTGATGTTCATATAATCAGCTGAATTCCCTGTAATATTTTGCGATACAGATAAACAAATTTACCCCCTATCCCCCTGTATATCTGCGGTAATTAAGATATGCTCACTCTATAGGCGAACCAGCCCACGGAGTATGAGCATGCAAGAGATACACATTTCCGATCAGCGTAAAGATGTGGATGATGAGCTGGTCTATCAATTTTTGTCTGGCCAAAGTGGTTGGGCGCGCCGTATTCCACGGGAAACCCTGCTGCGCGGATTGGATCACTCGCTATGTTTTACGGCACTAAAAGGTGATGAGCAGGTTGGTTTTTGCCGCGTCATTTCTGACTACGCCACCTTTGCATATCTGTGTGATGTGTTTGTGGTAGAGAGTTGCCGCGGACAAGGTATTGCCGGTTCGATGCTAGAAGCGGTGATGGAGCACCCTGATTTGCAAGGATTACGTCGCTTTGTGCTGACCACCAGCGATGCGCACGCACTGTACAACAAGTACGGTTTTGAGCCACTGGCGCGGCCACAAAGTTTTATGGAAATTCATGACCCGAATATCTATAAACGGGCGGATGACGAATGATAAAAAACGGCAGGAATTCCTGCCGTTTTTTTCGGTATTGTTCGCTACAGTTGCAGCCATACTCCGCTCACTGTTTTAGCCGGATACACCACGTATTACAGCGGCGGTGGACCACTTGCTAGCCAATCAGCAACCGCTTTACGCGCAATTTTAATGCCGCCGCCGCCAAAGCCGTCGGGTAAGCAAAAATAGTGCAGCGGACGCTGAAATCCCGCCAGATGCATTTTCGCCCACGACCGTAGCTCATCTGCCACCGCGCTGGCATCACACGCCGTATCCGACGAAGGATTAAGTTGCAACACCGCCACCGGTCGCTGCCCAAACTCCGCATCCGCAACCGGCAGAACAAACGCCTGCAGCACCTGCGGATGCAGCGCCAATCCACGCTCGATTTGCTCTGGCTGGATATTTTCGCCGCCACTGATAAACAAGTTATCAAGGCGACCTAAAATTACCAACTCGCCGTCGCGCATACAGCCGCGATCGCGAGTGGCAAACCAGCCTTGGTCGTTCGTCAGTGGCTGCAAAGCCCCATCGCGCCAGTACCCCAGCGCCAGTGGCGCACCACGCACCCACACTTCTTCGTCGCGCAAACACAGCTCACGGCGTGGCAGGCATAGCCCCACGCCAGAGCGACTGTCTGCTGCTTTCGCCGTCACCGTCGAGGCCATTTCGGTCATGCCGTAACCGCACCAGCAGTGGATCCCCGCCGCTTGCGCTTGCTGCGTCAATGCTACGGGGATCACCGCGCCGCCCAGCAACACTTGCCGCAACGATGGCAGCGACTGCGGTTGCTGCAACAAGCGGTACAGTTGGGTCGGCACTAAAGAGGCATGGCTACAGCCCTGTAGCGCCTGCGCTAAATCACGCAGTGGACGACACACCAAGGTCGCGCCACGCAGCAACCAGCGCCAGACAATCCCCTGCCCGGAGACATGGAACAGCGGCAAACTGAGCAACCAGCTGTCATGCGCGGTAAATGGCAACATCTGCAGCAGCCCATCGGCACTGGCCAAATGGCACGCCGCCGAATGCACCACGCCTTTCGGTAGGCCGCCAGAGCCGGAGGTCAAGGTCACGGTCGCCGGACGCGTCGCGTCCCACGCCACTGGGGCAGCAGCGACAAAAGGGCTGACTTCCAACGCGTTATTAGCCGCTGACGAAGCTCTGTGCTCTGCATCAACGCTAAACAGCTGCACGCTAAAGAGCAGCGGAGCCGTCAACATCTCCACGCCGGCAGAGTCAAAAGCATCGACGACCGCCGACTCAGCGTTCATCTCACCATCGATAGCGGGCATTGCAATGCCAAATCGGACATCCAACGCCGCGCACAGCGCCACTTGTCGCTCACGCGGCAGCTGTGGATTCACCGGCACCACGCGCGCACCGCATTCAATCACGGCCAGATAGTTGAGCAGCAGCGCCGGACTATTACGCCCAATCAGCGCCACCGCGCAGCCTTCTGACACGCCGCATTCAGCCAAATAGGCCGCACGCTGTGCCACACAGTGCGCCAGCTGTTGCCAGCTTAAGGTGTCAGACTCAGTGCGCAGTGCCACCGCCTGTGGCGAGTGTGTTGCCCAGTAGCGCCACGGACACACGTCCATCACCGGCAGATCGCTTAACACGGCCAGACTTTTTCCAGCTGACTCACTGACCACAGCGGTAGCGCGTTGTCTGGCCACGGACGCAACACTTGTGCTTGCATCATCGACAGCGTATCCAAGCCCGGCATGGTGTCCGGCGTCAGCCAAGCGGCCACCCGCGCCAACTGCGTTAAGCCTAAGCTTGACTCAATCGATGAACTGATGACAGCAATCAGACCGGCAGCATGCGCTTGTTCAACCAGCATCTGGCAACGTTGCAGGCTGCCCACCAGCGTAGGCTTGATCACAATCGCCGACACGCCGTCTTGCGCTTGCACCTCAAAGCCTTCATCACGCACAGTTTCATCCCACGCGATATTGATGCCGGTGTACTGCGCATAATCGAGGCTTTCTTGCGGGGTTTTGCATGGCTCTTCCAAGAACTGAATGCGCGGACGGTAATCCGGATTCACATACTTAGCAAAGCCCTCGGCTTTAGCACGAGTCCAAGCACGATTGGCATCTAAACGCAGTTTCAGATCTGGCAGCGCTTCGAGCAGCATATTCACAATCATGCCGTCGCGCACCGATTCATACAGCCCGACTTTGACCTTCGCGATCTTCTCACCCGGCATCGCGTTCAATGCGGCAAACAGATCGTCTGGATCGCCCGAGCACAATGGCACGGTGCGGTAATCACCGGCCTGTGGCAGCGAGCCATCCAGCTCGGCCAGCGCACAGCTAGTGCCAAAGGCAACCGATGGCCACTGTGGCTCAGCCGGTGTTTCACCCGCCAACCACGCAGTCAGCCACGCTTGAGTCTCTTCTTGCGCTTGTGCCAGCGTTTCGGTGCTGAAATACGGTAGCGGGGCGATTTCGCCCCAGCCTTCGCGCTCATCCTGCTGCACATGCAAAATCAAGCCTTCGCGCGTCTTAAGTGGACGGTTGCGAAGGCCGATGCCTGCCTCCATCGGCAGGCTGTAACGGTACAGAGTCGCGGTTCTCATAATAGGAATAATTATTCTAAATTACGGATTACGTTTGAATTTGCTGAAATCTGGCTGACGCTTCTCATTGAAAGCGTTGCGTCCTTCCTGACCTTCTTCAGTCATGTAGAACAGCATAGTGGCATTACCTGCCAGCTCTTGCAGACCCGCTTGGCCATCACAGTCAGCGTTCAACGCCGCTTTCAGGCAACGCAGAGCCATCGGGCTGTTACGCAGCATTTCACGGCACCAGCGCACGGTTTCACGCTCCAGCTGCTCCAGAGGAACAACAGTGTTCACCAGACCCATGTCCAGCGCTTGCTGCGCATCGTACATACGGCACAGGAACCAAATTTCGCGCGCTTTTTTCTGGCCGACGATGCGAGCCATGTAAGACGCACCCCAGCCGCCGTCGAAGGAGCCGACTTTCGGGCCAGTTTGACCAAATTGGGCATTTTCAGCCGCAATCGTCAGGTCACACATCATGTGCAGCACGTGACCGCCACCCACTGCGTAACCGGCTACCATCGCCACCACCGGCTTTGGACAGGTACGGATCTGGCGCTGGAAATCCAGCACGTTCAGGTGATGCACGCCGGAATCATCACGGTAGCCACCGTAGTCGCCACGGATCTTCTGGTCGCCGCCAGCGCAGAACGCTTTGTCGCCCTGACCGGTCAGCACAATCACACCGACGTTGTCGTCATAACGCGCATCAGCCAGTGCTTGCAGCATCTCTTTCACAGTCTGTGGACGGAACGCGTTACGCACTTCTGGGCGGTTGATAGTGATCTTAGCGATCCCGTCAGCAGATTTTTGGTACAGGATGTCAGTGTAGTCTGCGCTGCAGTCCTGCCATTCAATCGGGGCGTACAGTTCTTCTTCGCTCGGATAAAGCATCGGGCTATGTCCTGTAAGTAATGAAAAAATAAGTGGATAAAAGCATAAAAAACCGCACCGTCAGCGTTCAGAGTCGAACAGCTAAAATGGTGCGTGAAATTTCAGTTCAACGGGCGTCAGCGGTTTCTGCTGACGGCGGCGTTGATGCACGCTCGGTCGCAGACGCTTGCGCTAAAATCGCTCGGATCTGCGCCGCATAAGCGGTTGGATTGCCGTAATGAGCATTGTGTCCAGCCTGCGGGATCAGCGCGAGCGGATAACCGTGCTGACGCGCCAAGGTAACGAACTTCAAGTCAGTCTCACCACACAGATAGTGGAATGGCAACGGCAGATCGCGCAGCGGCTGGCCCATTTGTGGCTGACGCCCTAAGGAGGAGCCTTCCAGCATCATGGCTAACGCTCGGCCATCATTGGCCGCACGGCGTTGTTGCAACTCACTGCGTTGCGTTGGATTCAAATCGGCAAACACCGGTTGGCGATACCAGTCGCGCAGCACATCGGCCAACGGTTCACGGCGAAAACGCTCTGCCCAACGCCGGTCGTGGTACCAACGGCCCAGACACTGCTCTTCTTGCGGCAGGCCCGGATGCGCACCTTCCAAAATCAACCCACGCAGACCTTGCGGCGGCTGGCCATTGGCCGTTTGCGTCGCATGGTAGGCCGCAATGCGCCCGCCCATGGAATAGCCAATCAGCCAATAATCGTGAATGCCTTGCGCTGCCAGTGTCGCCGTCAGCAGGCGATTCACTTCGGCCATCGAACGCACGCTAAATCCAGTTGAACCGCCGTGTCCCGGCAGGTCAACAGTCAGCAGCGGATAGTCGGCCAATTGACCTGTCACCGCTTGCCAATCATCACCATTGCCGAGAAAACCATGCAGCCAAACCAGCCACGGTTTGCCTTGTTCACTCAGCGCCGTGTCACCACGGCGGACACAGTGCAAGGTTGATGAATTCTGAGGTGACACTTGCGCTTCAACTGATTGAGTTTTAACTGATAACGGCATCTCGCACCTGTTGCAGTAATGTCCGCAGGGTTTCAGCGCCCTCGCTGTCGGCAACTTTCAGCTCCATCAGCATGGCACCATTTTTCACATACGCCTGACGCAGCGCGGTTCCCACATCAGCCCAGGTGTACGGGCGAGCATACGCCATCCCAAACATGGCGGCAGCATGGGAAAAATCTAGCCCATGCGGCATGCGGTAGAAACGTTCACGCTCTGCTTCCGGCGCAGGTAATAGATCAAAGATAGCCCCACCGTTGTTATTAATCACGATCAGCACAAACGGCACGCCGAGATTACGCAGCAGCGCCATCGAGTTCAGATCGTACAACGCCGAGGTATCACCGACGATCGCCAGTGTTGGCTTACCACCGGCCTTGGCAACGCCTGCCGCGGTTGAGATCAAGCCATCAATGCCACTGGCACCGCGATTGCTGTAGGTCGGGTAATTTTCAGGCAAGGTGCCCAGCGCATCAATCAAACGCACAATCAGGCTGTTACCTAAGAAAACTTGGCCATCTGGCGGCAGAATTTTATTCAAGTGGTGCGCGATCGAGGCTTCACACAGCTTGGAGCCCAAGTGTTTTTGCACTTGGGTATGGGCAAAACGCGCCAACGCCGGCAACTCAATCGCCCACGGCTTACGTTGCCCTTCAGCGGGATGGGCACGAACCCAATCGGCAATACCGGCGCAAATCCGGCGGCTACGGTGATGATACGGATCTAAACGCTCGCTATGCGGCGCTACCACCCAATACTCTTGTACACACAGACTTTCCAGCCACTGGCACACCCGTTTGGAGATAAAGCGGCCACCCAGTTGGATGACAATCTCCGCCTCAGCCAAACGCTCTAGCGCATGCGGGTTACTCAGCCACAAATCGGCATACGGCAGCATCGGCGATACGCCGGATTGCACGTCAGTGATCAACGGCCAGCCCAAACGCTGTGCCCACGCCGCGACGGCGGCCCCTTCTTCGGGCGCCATTTGTCCGGCGACAATCACCCCTTTGCGCTTGCACAGGGTATCCCAATGCGGATCAGTTTCGACGGATGCTTGCGGATGACGGAAAGTTAACCATGGGGCATCACCGCCCAGCCAATCGGCCACCGGCTGCATCCACTCTTGGTACAAGCTGGTGTCATTGCCGTACAGCGGCTCGGCAAACGGGCAGTTCACATGCACTGCGCCGCCCTCTTGCGCCTGACGATGCATCGCGGTATCCAACTCGGATAGCAGCCAACGCACCGGAATATCCGGCGTAGGACGTGGCAAACTCAGGCTGACACACGGATGCTCGGCAAACATACCCGGCTGACGAATCGCTTGATTCGCGCCACAATCCACCAGCTCTGGCGGACGGTCTGCCGTCAGCAACACCAGTTTCTCTTTGGTCAAACCGGCTTCAATCAGAGCCGGATACAAATTGGCCACCGCCGTTCCGGAGGTCACGATAACCGCAACCGGCTGATTTAACGCCTTTGCCATACCGAGCGCCATATGTCCTAAACCACGCTCATCAAAATGGGTGTGGCAAGTCAATTTGGCATGCGCGGCCGCTTCCAGCGTCAGCGGTGTTGAGCGGGAACCAGGGGCAATACAGACATGGCGAACCCCCTGACGGGTAATCGCTTCCAGCACTACCCCCGCCCAGCGACGATTAAAGGCACTTGTTGACATAGTCGGGCTCCAGCAAAGTGCGCAGGCCGGCGGCTTTGCGCTCAATCTCCTGCCACTCAGCTTCTGGGTCAGAGCCGGGGACAATTCCAGCCCCGGCAAATAAATGAACTTGGTTTTGTTGGATCAACGCCGAACGGATAGCCACGGTAAACTCCGCGCGCTCACGGGAGATGTGCCCAACAGAGCCGGCATACCAGCCGCGCTCAAAAGGCTCATGTTCGTGAATAAAGCGCCGCGCCGGCTCACGCGGTAATCCCGCGACCGCGGCGGTTGGATGCAACCAAGTCAAACACTGGGCATCATCGGCTTGCCGTAATTGGGCGGTGATCCGTCGCCGCAGATGCTGCACTTTACGCAGTGCCAACACCTCTGCAGGCAAAACATCTAGATTATCCACATGTCCGCTTAAACGTGAACAGATATCTTCCACTACCAGTAGATTTTCGTGCTGATTTTTCTTATCGGAAAGCAGCCACTGAGCCAGCTGATGATCCTGAATATCATCCCCAGTACGCGACACCGTCCCAGCCAGCGCTTCGGTGTACAGCGTCTGACCACTGCGGCGAAACAAACGCTCGGGGCTGGAGCCAACAAAACCGTGGCTGTCATCCAGCGCCAACATAAAATGGAAACAGCGGTGATTCACACGGCGACTGGCGGCCAGCAATTCAGCTGGCGCCACCGGCTTATCCAGCGTCAGCGTGGTTTTACGCGCTAACACCACTTTATCAAACTCACGCGCCTCAATTGCCGCCAGAGATTTGCGGATCAGCGCAAACCAGCCCGCTTTATCGGGCGCATGGCGCGCTTGCTCCACCGTCACATCCGGCAAATTCAGCGCTCTCGACGCCACCAGCTGACACAGCTGTTGCCACGCTTGCAGGCCATCTTCTCGCAGCGAAGTGTGGCTATGCAGGTTAATGGTTAACCACGCCCCTTTGGTGGTCTGGCGCAGTTCAAAGCGCGGCAAGAAAAACCAGCCGCTCAAACAGCCATGGCTACGCGCTTGCAAGCCATCAAATGCTGTACCGCCCCACACGCGCAGTGGTTCGCTCTGTGCCTGTAAAAACTCACTGACCGCATCAGGGCGATTAAACACGCGCACTTGCCCCAGCGCGGCGACCTCTTCAGAGCCATCACGGTGCAACCAGTAGAATTTGGGAAACAGCGGCTGAGCTGACAACCAGTCAAGTAATTTGCCAGCATCTCGGCGTAGCATGGAGAACGTAAATTGCCGGATACCGGGAGAATCCGGTAACGCCGCAGAGGAAGAATCGGAATGGGTGACATCCGGTACGGCGTTATCCGCCGGGCCACAAAACAGCTGACGCAGTCTGGGCATCAGTTCATCAAGCAGGTTCAAAGTAACCTCACGCGTAAGCAATCCACTTACTCTGGTTATTTTCGCTCTCCTGATTTTCATTTTGATCCATGGAGAGTCATCACAAAACAGCCATATTGTAACGCCAAACGGCCAGTTTCAACGACCGTGGTCACACAGACTTATTCAAAGTCATAATTTTAATCTATTTTATTGCCATTTAGCACAATAAAATACCAATTAGTAACGCTTAATAGTTATCTATGCGCCGCCAGCCGCGCCACATACAGAGCGTTGCTCTGAAATCAACCAGTTAGCTTTCGCCGCTGCCGCCCACAGAGTAAAGTGCTGGAGTATCTCTCTTTATATTTAAAACAGTGGCGCGCCTTACTATGCATACTCTCAATAAGTCTACAAAACTCGATAACGTTTGCTATGACATCCGCGGCCCGGTATTAAAAGAAGCCAAACGCTTAGAAGAAGAAGGCAACAAAATTCTCAAGCTGAATATCGGCAACCCCGCGCCTTTTGGTTTTGAAGCGCCCGATGAAATTTTGGTCGATGTGATTCGCAATCTGCCTACCGCGCAAGGCTACTCAGACTCCAAAGGATTATATTCCGCTCGTAAAGCCATCATGCAGCACTATCAAAAGCGCAACATGATGGACGCCACCGTGGAAGACATCTATATCGGTAACGGGGTTTCCGAGCTGATTGTGATGGCGATGCAGGCCTTGCTGAATAATGGCGACGAAATTCTGGTGCCAGCGCCTGATTATCCGCTGTGGACAGCAGCAGTTTCCCTCTCCGGCGGCTCTGCCGTGCACTACATGTGCGATGAAGAAGCCGGCTGGTTCCCTGATTTAGACGATATCAAACGTAAAATCACCCCGCGCACCAAGGGGATTGTGATCATCAACCCCAATAACCCTACCGGTGCGGTTTACAGCAAAGAATTGCTGCTCGAGGTCGTGGAAATTGCGCGCCAACATAACCTCGTGATCTTTGCCGATGAAATTTACGACAAGATCCTGTACGACCATGCGGTACACCACTCGATCGCAGCCTTAGCGCCGGATCTGCTGACCGTTACCTTTAACGGATTGTCCAAAACCTACCGCGTGGCCGGTTTTCGCCAAGGTTGGATGGTACTGCACGGCCCGAAAAAGCACGCTAAGAGCTATATCGAAGGCTTAGAGATGCTGGCCTCGATGCGTTTGTGTGCGAACGTGCCGATGCAACACGCCATTCAAACCGCTATTGGTGGTTATCAGAGCATCAACGAATTTATCCATCCGGGTGGTCGCCTGTACGAACAGCGTAACCGTGCGTGGGAGCTGATCAACGAGATCCCGGGGATCTCCTGCGTCAAGCCAATGGGCGCGCTGTATATGTTTCCGAAACTGGATCAGAAGAAATTTAATATCCGTAACGACCAAAAAATGGTACTCGACCTGCTGCTGCAAGAAAAAGTGCTGCTGGTTCAGGGAACCGGCTTTAATTGGCCGCATCCCGATCATTTCCGGATCGTCACGCTACCGCGTGTGGATGAGTTGGAGATGGCGATCGGTAAACTGGGGCGTTTCTTCTCTACATACCACCAATAAGTACCATTAATAAGCAGCGCCGTTAATTTTCCCCTGTCACACTCATCCGGCATACATGCCTGCCCAAGCACTCCCTCACCGGAGTGCTTTTTCTTGGCCTTTTTACACCTGAGTCTGATACCAGCGCCGCTTTTGCTTCTTCGCGCCCTTTGCCGCACAATATTGTTCTGGCATCGGTTAAGGAGTAATGGAATGAACCACAGCCACTTTTTCGCCTACCTGTCGCGGATGAAACTGATCAACCGCTGGCCGTTAATGCGCAATGTGCAAACGGAAAATATCTCCGAGCACAGCTTGCAAGTCGCCTTTGTGGCTCACGCATTGGCACTGATTAAAAACAAAAAATTCGCAGGGAATGTTAACCCTGAGCGCATCGCGCTGATTGCCATGTTCCACGATGCTGGCGAAGTGTTAACTGGCGATTTGCCCACCCCAATCAAGTACTACAACCCAGAAATTGCCCGCGAATACAAAAAAATTGAAAAAATCGCCGAGCAAAAACTGGTCGGTATGTTGCCTCCCGAGTTTCAAGACGACTACCGAATGCTGATTGACTCCGATGCGCTGCAACCTGAGGAGCAACACATCGTCAAACAAGCCGACGCCCTGTGTGCCTATCTCAAGTGCATCGAAGAGCTCTCTGCTGGGAATAACGAATTTAAACTGGCCAAAAAACGGCTGAAGAAAACCTTGCGTGACCGCCACAGTGAAGAGATGGACTACTTCATGAACGTGTTTGTACCGAGCTTTCATCTCTCGTTAGATGAAATCAGTCACGATGAGCAAGGCACGCTGTAATCACGCCGAGTGAAGGCAAAAAATACAAAAAAGAACAGGAATCACCATGAAACCAATCGCTGTCCTGATGCTGTTACTGGCCCTGACCGGCTGTAAAGAGAAAGAAAAAGTGCTGAAAGTGACGTTGGATCAACCCACCCTCACCGAAACACAAATGCAAAACGTGGTCAGTGCGTGGCGCAAACTCAAAGAGATGTGCCCCGCGTTAGCCAGCAAAGACATTGTGCATGTTACCGGCGTCTTAGAAGACGAGACCACCATGCCCGGTTGGGGCGCGATGTACCCGCAGTTCAAACAATACCAGTGGGTGGGCGATATTCTGTTTCAAGCCGAAGACGGCACGCGCAAGCAGACCTATAACCTGATGTTCGGTTACGGCCAGCAACCTGCCATTTTGTATAAAGAAACCCAACTGACTGAACTGTGTCAGTGGCAAGGGAAAGTCGAGCGGTTGAACGATCAATACTGGATTTACAAGCAGTAAACGGTGTTTATCACAACAAGCTAACAACAAAAAATCCGGCACAATGGCCGGATTTTTTATGTCTCAGGCATCAAGCCCATTAGTAAGTCAGGAAGATTTCCTGAATCTTAGCTGGGTCTTGCGTTTGCGTCAGCGCCAGCTGCAGCAGAACACGCGCTTTTTGCGGGTTCAACGGGCCAGCAGCCACAAAGCCGTACTTGGCATCATCGATTTCCGCATCCAGCGTTGTGGAGCCCGTAGGCACACGGGATGAACGCACGACTGCGGTACCGTTTTTAGCCGCTTTTTCCAGCACATCAAAGGTGGTGTTGTACAGGTTACCGTTACCCACACCGGCCGTGACGATACCGTCATACTTCGCATCCACCAGCGCTTTCACTGGCTCTACCGCCATGTTGGAGTAACCGTACACGATACCTACTTTCGGCAGCTTATCCAGCTTGCTCACATCGAACTGGCTTTCGCTGGTGTGCTTGCGGGTAGGGGTACGCTGGTAATCAATCTTACCGTTATGGATGTAACCCAGTGGACCAAAGTTTGGCGCTTGGAAGGTGTTCACTTCGGTGGTGTTCATCTTCACCACGTCACGGGCACCCAGTACGGTGTCGTTCATCGCAACCATCACGCCACGGCCTTTCGAGTTGGCGTCAGCTGCCGTCACCACCGCGTTATACAGGTTGAATGGACCGTCTGCACTCATCGCAGTAGAAGGACGCATCGCTCCGACCAATACCACTGGCTTGTCGCTCTTCACGACCAAGTCCAGGAAATACGCGGTCTCTTCCATGGTATCCGTACCGTGAGTAATCACGATGCCATCCACGTCGTCCTTCGCCAGCAGCTCATTGACACGCTTGGCCAGCTTCAGCCAGACTTCGTCATTCATATCCTGAGAGCCGATTTTCACTACCTGCTCACCGGACACATCAGCGACCGATTTCATCTCTGGCACCGCAGCAATCAGAGCATCCACCCCGACTTTACCGGCGGTATAGCTGGAGTCAGTCGCAGAATTGGTGGTACTGGCACCGGCAATGGTTCCGCCTGTAGCCAGAATCGTGATATTAGGTAAATCAGCAGCAAATGCAGCACCGGAAAACCACAAAGCGACAACAGAAGCACTCAGTGTTTTTTGAAAAGTTTTACTGATAGTCATCGTGTTACATCCATTTAGTTATCGACCGCCGCTCATTATGCCGAGCACGGCCGATAAAAATGTGATTAATCGTGAAAAAAGAGGGACGAATGCAGCATAAAAATCTGAGAGTGTTACTTGCCGCACATAAAAATAACCGTCAACAGTGGTTAGCTTAGCGCCTTATCAGAAGGAAGATGTGTGTATGCGTAAAACGATCCTGACCTGTGCAGTACTGGTCAGCTGTTGGGCGGGCACGGCGTTAGCCAATACCGGCCTGCAGCAAGTTGCGGATGACACGGTCAACACCAAACAACGTGCGCAAGCCTTTGCTGCGCTCGAACCGAGCTTACCCCCAGATCCGGGGATGGCGGGCATGGTTTCTTTAGTTGGAGTCGATCTCGATGGCGATGGCGTTCGAGATGACGTTCAGCGTAAAATTGCCGCCCGATATCCGAATGCGCCCAGCAAACGAGCGGCGCTGTTGCAACTGACAAATGCCATCACCACCAGCATGCTGACCTACCATCAGGAGCTGATGGATAAAAAAGATATTAGCGTTACCGGCGAAGAGATCTCACGCGCTGCTGCGTGTGCCACATTCCAGAATGTGACGCCGGGATTTTCGCTCAAAGAACTTGAACAATGGATTGCCAACACCCCAGAGCGTCAACTGGCCTACTCAGCGCTGAATGACTATCTCGCGGTAAACGGTGATTTTTATAACTATGCTGTGGAAGGTGCCGCCAACTGCGATAGCAGTTATTACCAGCAGTTGGTACGCTGACCAAGTAAGACGTGCGTTCAACCTGCCACTGGCAGTGCGAATGCATGACAATAACGACCGGCGCTGTGATGACCGGTGTACTGACTAAACTAAACGGACTCTGTGCACATGCAAACTTTCATTCCGGGCAAAGACGCAGCCCTAGAAGATTCTATCGAGCGTTTCCAGTCCAAACTGAAAGCATTGGGATTTAATATCGAGGAAGCCTCATGGCTGAACCCTGTGCCTAACGTCTGGTCCGTTCACATTCGTGACAAAGACTGTCCGCAATGTTTCACCAACGGTAAAGGTGCCACCAAAAAAGCGGCACTGGCTTCCGCACTGGGTGAATATTTTGAACGTCTGTCCACCAACTATTTCTTTGCCGACTTCTATCTGGGCCAAGACATCGCCGACGGCGATTTTGTCCATTACCCTGATGAAAAATGGTTCCCGCTGCCTGATGACGACAGCCTGCCGGAAGGTGTGCTGGATGAAGGCCTGCGTGATTTCTACGATCCCGAAGGTGACCTGTGTGCATCAGGCCTAATTGACCTGCAATCGGGCAATGAAGAGCGCGGGATCTGCGCCCTGCCGTTTACCCGTCAGTCTGATGGCGAAGTGGTGTACATCCCAATGAACATCATCGCCAACCTGTACGTGTCGAACGGTATGTCCGCCGGTAACACCCGCTATGAAGCGCGTGTACAAGGCTTGTCTGAAGTGTTCGAGCGCTACATCAAAAACCGCATCATCTCTGAAGCCATCAGCCTGCCGCTGATCCCAGAAGAAGTTATGGCGCGCTACCCTCACGTACAAGAAGCGATTGCTACGCTGGAAACCGCCGGCTACCCAATTTTCGCTTACGATGCCTCACTGGGCGGCCAGTATCCGGTGATTTGCGTGGTGCTGTTTAACCCAGAAAATGGCTCTTGCTTCGCCTCTTTCGGTGCCCACCCAATGTTTGGTGTGGCGCTGGAGCGTACCGTAACCGAGCTGCTGCAAGGCCGCAGCCTGAAAGATTTGGATGTGTTCTTACCACCGTCATTCGACAACGACGAAGTGGCTGAGCATGCCAACTTAGAAACTCACTTCATTGATTCGAGCGGTTTGATCTCGTGGGATCTGTTCAAGACCGAAGCCGACTACGAGTTTGCGGACTGGAACTTCGGTGATGATACCGAGCAAGAGTTCGCCGGCTTGATGAGCATCTTTGCCGATGAAGGCGCGGAAGTGTACATCGCCGATTACGAGCACTTAGGCGTGTACGCCTGCCGTATTCTGGTACCGGGCATGTCTGAAATCTATCCGGTTGACGATCTGCTGCTGGCCAACAACAACATGGGCATGCACCTACGTGACATTATCCTGAGCCTGCCAGATTCCGAGTGGGAAAAAGAAGACTACATGGCCTTCTATAACCAGCTGGATGATGAAGGGATGGATGATTTCACCCGCGTACGCGAACTGCTGGGCTTTGTGCCGGGATCTAACAGCCCGTGGCATACCCTGCGTGTGGGCGAGCTGAAGTCGATGCTGGCGATGGCCGCAGGTGAGCTGGATGTGGCTCTGGAGTGGGTAGATTGGACGATGGAGTTCAACGCGTCGGTGTTCCCATCTGAGCGCGCTAACTACTATCGCTGCCTGAAAGCCTCGTTAGAGCTGTTCTTGGATGAAGAACGCCACCCTGAGCAGTATCGTTCGGCCTTCGAGCGCATGTACGGCGCCGAAACCGTTGAAGCCGCGTGGCAAGGCGTGCGTGGTGAACAGCGTTTCTACGGTCTGAATGCCGCCGACAGTACTCTGGAAGCCTTCCCGGCGCACCAAGCACTGCTGGAAGCCTATCAGAAGCTGCAAACGGCTAAGCGCACCTTCTGGAGCTAATTGAGTTAACTGCCGCTTCACTAAACATGTAGCGCAACGCAAATAAAGCAATCATGCCACATCGGCACCGTGGAACGCCTCAAGGCCAGCCTGCGGTGCCGATTTTCGTTACCACTTACAGTATTGGCTAACGATTTTGTTCTCGGCACTCTCAGCGCCATCTGTCTTTCCTGCCTTTTTTGACCTTGCTATTTTTCGGCTTTCCCTGTTTTTCCGTTTTCTATCCACCCACAATGAGCCTGCCCGTGCCCGTTCGCGCTATTTCGACTGTATTTATGCCAATATTTGCCGCAATGCCATGCATGAATGTTACCAAAGTGCTAAAATAAGCTATGCTGCACTGCCAGTATGCTTTGCTTGCCAATCAGCGAATAACGGCGCGGATTATGTCTCATAAATGCGGCAACAGTCTGATTGGAAAACACTTTTTATGACGCTCAGTTATTAAGCATATTGTTGTTTAATTTCGTAATTTAGTTACATTCAATTTTTAGAATAAACTTTCAAAAATATTTTCTTTATGTTTTTCATATAGATAAACAAAAACCCATGTTAATAACCCTGTAAATTGTGTTATATAATTTCACCATTATGATCTAGATCAAGTTTAGCTATCGCTTAATTTGCTAGTATGCTTTCGCCAATTTCATGTCACTGAGTAACCGTGTGTGAAAACAGAAAACTCATCTCATGTTGATGCTTTGCCACCTGCAACGATGGCTAAAACAGCCGAAAACGTTGGTGTCTATAAAGCGACGAAAAATCAAAACCAATCTTTCCTGCTCGCAATCATGGCAGGCGTTTTCATCTCCATCGCATTTGTCTTCTACACTACCGTTATGACCGGCACCGGCTCAGTTGCTTGGGGTCTGGCCAAAATGGTGGGTGGTTTAGCCTTTGCTCTGGGGCTGATTCTGGTCGTACTGTGTGGCGGTGAGTTGTTCACCTCAACAGTGCTGACCCTTGTCGCCAAAGCCAGTAACCGCATTACCTGGAAACAGATGTTCCGTAACTGGGTCGTGGTGTATGTCGGCAACTTCGTTGGCGCTATCTTCTTTGTCGGCCTGATTTGGCTGGCAGGTCAGCACATGGCGGCTGACGGCCAGTGGGGTCTGACCGTACTCAAAACAGCCCAGCATAAGCTGCATCACTCCTTCACTCAGGCCGTTGCGCTGGGTGTGCTGGCGAACCTGATGGTTTGTCTGGCCGTATGGATGACCTATGCAGGTCGCTCGGTTACCGATAAGATTCTGGCTATGCTGTTGCCGGTTGCCATGTTCGTGGCTAGCGGTTTTGAACACAGCATCGCTAACATGTTTATGATCCCAATGGGTATCGTGATTCACTCTTTTGCCAGCCCAGAATTCTGGACTGCAATGAACGTGGATCCCGCTCAGTTTGCGGATCTGACCGTATCTCACTTTGTCTTCAATAATCTGATCCCTGTCACTATCGGTAACATCATCGGTGGTGCCCTGCTGGTCGGAATGATGAACTGGGTTATTTTTCTGCGCGGTGAGAAGGTTTTACCGGCATCGCTGCGTACTGCGCTTTCGCAAGAAACACCACAGAATTAAGGTAGGTGCATAATGGCCGAATTAAATCCAAACTTCGCTAACGCTTGGGAAGGCTTTGCCTCCGGCGAATGGCAACACGCTGTCGACGTTCGTGACTTCATCCAGAAGAACTACACTCCGTATGAAGGTGACGAAGCGTTCCTGGCTGGTGCAACTGAAGCTACCACCAAGCTGTGGGATTCCGTCATGGAAGGCATCAAAGAAGAAAACCGCACTCACGCGCCGGTTGACTTTGATACTGACCTGCCGTCTACCATTACTTCTCACGATGCCGGTTATATCGACCAGTCTCTGGAAACTATCGTTGGTCTGCAGACTGACGCGCCTCTGAAGCGTGCGCTGATCCCATTCGGCGGCATCAAGATGGTTGAGGGTTCCTGCAAAGTTTACGGTCGTGAACTGGACCCAATGGTTAAGAAGATCTTCACCGAATACCGTAAGACTCACAACCAAGGCGTGTTCGACGTTTATACTCCGGACATCCTGCGTTGCCGTAAGTCTGGCGTTCTGACTGGTCTGCCTGATGCCTACGGCCGTGGCCGTATCATCGGTGACTACCGTCGTATCGCGCTGTACGGTATCGACTTCCTGATGGCGGACAAGTTCGCACAGTTCGGTTCCCTGCAATCTCGTCTGGAAAACGGCGAAGATCTGGAAATGACCATCCAGCTGCGTGAAGAAATCGCAGAACAACACCGCGCTCTGGGCCAGATCAAAGAGATGGCTGCTAAGTACGGTTTCGACATCTCCGGTCCTGCTAAGAACGCTAAAGAAGCGATTCAGTGGACTTACTTCGGCTACCTGGCTGCAGTTAAGTCTCAAAACGGCGCGGCAATGTCTCTGGGTCGTACCTCTACTTTCCTGGACATCTTCATTGAGCGTGACCTGAAAGCCGGTCTGATCACTGAACAAGAAGCGCAGGAAATGGTTGACCATTTCGTTATGAAACTGCGTATGGTACGTTTCCTGCGTACTCCAGAATACGATACCCTGTTCTCTGGCGACCCAATCTGGGCAACCGAATCTCTGGCCGGTATGGGTCTGGACGGTCGTACCCTGGTTACCAAGAACAGCTTCCGTTTCCTGAACACCCTGTACACCATGGGTCCATCTCCAGAGCCAAACATGACCATCCTGTGGTCTGAAGCTCTGCCAGAAGGCTTCAAGCGTTATGCGGCGAAAGTATCTATCGATACTTCTTCCCTGCAGTACGAAAACGACGACCTGATGCGTCCAGACTTCAACTCCGACGACTACGCGATCGCATGCTGCGTATCCCCAATGATCGTTGGTAAGCAAATGCAGTTCTTCGGTGCCCGTGCGAACCTGGCTAAGACCATGCTGTACGCAATCAACGGCGGTGTGGACGAAAAACTGAAGATGCAAGTGGGTCCAAAAGAAGCGCCAATGACTGACGCCGTTCTGGATTACGACAAGGTTATGGATCGTCTGGACCACTTCATGGACTGGCTGGCTAAGCAGTACGTGACCGCGCTGAACGTGATCCACTACATGCACGACAAGTACAGCTACGAAGCCTCTCTGATGGCGCTGCACGACCGTGACGTAGTACGTACCATGGCGTGTGGTATCGCAGGTCTGTCTGTAGCTGCTGACTCCCTGTCTGCTATCAAGTACGCTAAAGTTAAGCCAGTACGTGACGAAGACGGTATCGCTATCGACTTCGAAATCGAAGGCGACTATCCGAAGTTCGGTAACAACGATGCGCGTGTAGATGACATCGCTTGTGACCTGGTTGAACGTTTCATGAACAAGATCCGCGCACTGCGTACTTACCGCAACGCGATCCCAACTCAGTCCGTTCTGACCATCACTTCTAACGTAGTTTACGGTAAGAAGACTGGTAACACTCCAGACGGCCGTCGTGCTGGCGCTCCGTTCGGTCCAGGTGCTAACCCAATGCACGGCCGTGACGAGAAAGGTGCTGTTGCATCCCTGACCTCTGTTGCCAAACTGCCATTTGCTCACGCGAAAGACGGTATCTCTTATACCTTCTCTATCGTGCCAAATGCACTGGGTAAAGACATGGAAGCGCAGAAGCGTAACCTGGTTGGTCTGATGGATGGTTACTTCCACCACGAAGCGTCCATCGAAGGTGGTCAGCACCTGAACGTGAACGTAATGAACCGCGAAATGCTGCTGGACGCGATGGAAAATCCTGAGAAATATCCTCAGCTGACCATCCGTGTATCTGGTTACGCAGTGCGTTTCAACTCACTGACCAAAGAACAACAGCAAGACGTTATCACCCGTACTTTCACTCAGTCTCTGTAATCCAGACACTGACGAAAACGAGTAACGCGTTAAGCGAATAAATTAAAGGCCCCGTAAGGGGCCTTTTTTTGTCTCTGGAGCAATATGTAGCTGGCTTACTTTTGTAACAACTGACTGCGGCAGCAACTTACTACGGCAGCAAAAAGACACGACCGAGAAGCAAATCGCTATACTGAGCCTGTCGACAGTACGAAACAGAAACAAACGCATAAAATCCGCACATTTTGTACCAGATTATCCACGATTAGGCGGTTCAATTTCGCTGCCGAAATGGGATAATGAGAAAATCTAATGATGAGCTGAATCCGGCCAGCATCCACCGGAAATGGTAACCCTGTAGCGGTCTGTTGCAATACCAAACGCATCAGCACCGGTTACCCCAGCCAGACACTTTGCGGTTCCCTATTAGGTTTCGCAGTGTGAGACAACGCGAAGCAATACAACGAATTGTTTTATCTCAGTTTGTGTTGCAACGGCTTAGACCCGCGCGCTTTGTGTCACGACGGCGCAAACCTTTTTTACAGTACAGGCTGCTATTGATCAGCCTAACACGGAGTATATCCTGTCTATGTCAGTTAAAGGACGTATCCACTCTTTCGAATCCTGCGGCACCGTTGACGGTCCGGGTATCCGTTTTATCGTGTTCATGCAAGGCTGCCTGATGCGCTGCCTGTATTGCCACAATCGCGATACCTGGGATACCCACGGCGGCAAGGAAGTGACCGTAGAAGAAATCATGAATGATTTACGCTCCTACCGGCATTTCATGAAAGCCTCCGGCGGTGGTATCACGGCGTCCGGCGGTGAAGCCATTTTGCAGGCTGAGTTCGTGCGCGATCTGTTCCGTGCCTGTCAGGCAGAAGGGATCCACACCTGCCTCGATACCAATGGTTTTGTGCGCAAGATGGAGCCGGTGATCGATGAGCTGCTGGATGCCAGCAATCTGGTGATGCTGGATCTCAAGCAGATGAATGACGATGTACACCAGAATCTGGTTGGTGTCTCCAACAAGCGCGTGTTGGACTTTGCCCGCTATCTGGCCAAGCGCAATCAGCCAACGTGGATCCGTTATGTGATTGTACCGGGTTACACCGATGATGACGCCTCCGCCCATCAGTTAGGCGAGTTCACTAAAGATATGCACAATATCGAGAAGATTGAACTGCTGCCATACCACGAGCTGGGCAAGCACAAGTGGGAAGCCATGGGTGAAGAGTACAAGCTAGATGGCGTAAAACCACCGAAGAAAGAAGTGATGGAGCGCATCAAAGGCATTCTGGAAAGCTACGGTCACAAGGTTGCCTACTAACCCGCTGCGTTAACCGAATCAAACACACGAGCGCTACCCTACTACACCGCGGCGCGAGCGTGTAACGGTGACAAAAAAGCCGGTATCAAACGATACCGGCTTTTTTATACACATCGATTACTTACTGAGTATCACTTACGCATTCACAATCTGCGTAATCTCCGCCGCACTTAAGTGATACTGACGCGGGCACGCATGCCAAACTTGCAACATGCGCTGGTACTTCGCCCACATTGGCATCTGGGCATTAAAGCAATGCTCGCAGGCATCAAATTGCGGATAGCGCCCTTCGGTCTCGGTCAGGAAGCGCACATAGCCCAGCAGATGTGACTCGGATGCTGCGTCAAACCCTAAGAAATTGAGGCGACGGCGGTCGATGGTGCTGGCATCCGCCAGATTGTTAAACGACACCTGCAGCGCATGATACATCTCCATCACATCGATGATGGTACGGCAATCATCTTCACTGATCTCACCGAAGTGGCGGTCCAGCTCTCGCAACTGTAAACCGTAGCCACATTCAACAATGGTCTGCAGACGACGATACCGATCGGCCTGTGCCGGATCCAGCATCGCCATCAACTGATATTGGTTGGAGATAATAAGACGCTGCGCGTTGGTCATTTCCATCGTGTGATTCTCCGCACGTTCCGCAATTTATTTCGCGATTAAAAGAGATTTCCTAATAGCTGTATCGATTCAACAAAACAGCAGTGAAGAAATATCTTTGAAATAAAAAGTAACACGCTAGCGAAAATATTTTTTTGATTTAAACCATCTTTTCATTCTCTGCGCGAAAATAACATTCCCTCGCGCAGATCAATATGTCAGATAAGTCATTCTGTTCTGACAAAGTCGCAATAAAAATAATGATGAAAATAGAAACAACTCGTTTATTTTCGCAACGCAATTCTTGAACGTAAGGTCATTTATCGGGCATTTCGGTGCAATAAATAACAGCTGACACGTTACAGCTATTAATCATAAGCAAGACAATAGAAAACACCAACGTGTATTCATACCGTAAAAAGACCTACAGGGAAGTGAAGAGATAAGGGACATGCAGCGCGAAGCGCATAAGTATGCAGTACATTTTGTCTAAACACATAAATCAGGCAGAAAATAAGCAGAAAACAGAACAAAACTGCATAGCGCAGCAAAGTTGCCGTGCTGAACGCCACGACATTTACATAATCCGCATTTTAGTAATCAGCTAAGCCAGCAGCCAAGTCATCAATGCAGCAGCTCAGTACTCGCACGTACTCCCCCTACGGATTAGTACGTGCTTATTTACCGCTTATCAATGACTTAGCACGACTATTCAGCACGCCGCTTGCTCATGTTTGGCTCACATCCGGCAAGGTTACAGCTCATCGAGCAGAATTTGCCACTCCGGCTTTTTAAAGGCGCGGTTTAGGAGATCGGCCAGCTCTTGGTAGCGCGGCTTAGCCACTGCTGGCATCAAGGCCATACCGCCCGAGCGCATCTTGTCATAGATGTCGCGATACCAGCTGGTTAACGCTGGCGGCAACGGCGTATGCGCCCGTTTTCCCAGCCACCATAGCCCTTGAATCGGCAGGCTCAGTGCAAAAAGCCCCACAATCACGGCCATCGCCATGTTGTTTCCGCCGCCTAACGACATCTGCCACGCCACACTGAATACCGCCAGCGCCGGCATAGCACGCTGAGCAAAGCGCGTGGTTTTGATGATGCGTGGCTCAGGGAAAATCAGCCCCAATCGCTTCTCAGCTGGCCACAATTTCATGTACGTTTGCCCGTCCCGGAGCAGCTGCATCCAACCTGGATTCACCTCGTTCATAAGCCCTCCGATTCAACAAAAGTCACAAGCATTAAAATTTTTAAATAAAAATTGATTAAAATTAAGCTTCTTTATTCAATTTATTTTGTGATCTGAGCCAACACTCGGTATCCTATGCGCTCACACAAGCAGGAACAGATCAACTCAACCATAGTCGTATATAAAGAAAGTGTCATCTACTTTCTGTTGCTGAATTTATCGGTAAAAATGTTGTTTGTTTAAGCATACACATTCCTTCCGATATTACACGACGATTACGCACATATGCCTGATCTGTTTATGTAATGATAATCCGTTTAGACGTATAGGTACTTTCTCATGTCGAGCAAGCTGGTTCTGGTTTTAAACTGCGGTAGTTCCTCACTGAAGTTCGCCATCATTGATGCAGCAACAGGTGACGAATATCTGTCCGGTCTGGCCGAGTGTTTTAACCTGCCGGAAGCCCGTATCAAGTGGAAAATGGATGGTGCTAAGCACGAAGCCGAATTGGGCGCCGGTGCTGCACACGCTGAAGCTCTGAGCTACATCGTAAACACCATTCTGCCGCAAAAGCCGGAGCTGTCTGCGAACCTGACCGCCATCGGTCACCGTATCGTTCACGGTGGCGAAAGCTTCACCTCTTCTGCAGTTATCACTCCAGAAGTTATCGAAGGTATCAAGGCTGCGATCCCATTCGCACCTCTGCACAACCCTGCGCACCTGATCGGTATCGAAGAAGCGCTGAAAGAATTCCCTCAACTGGCGGACAAAAACGTAGCGGTATTCGACACTGCGTTCCACCAGACTATGCCACAAGAAGCATACCTGTATGCGCTGCCATATAACCTGTATAAAGAGCAGCACATCCGTCGTTACGGTGCCCACGGTACCAGCCACTTCTACGTAAGCCGTGAAGCTGCGAAGATGCTGAACAAGCCAGTAGAAGAGCTGAACGTGATCACTTGCCACCTGGGTAACGGTGCTTCTGTTGCAGCTATCCGTAACGGTGAGTGCGTAGACACCTCTATGGGTCTGACTCCACTGGAAGGTCTGGTAATGGGTACCCGTTCCGGTGACCTGGATCCAGCGGTGATCTTCCACCTGCACGACGCAATGGGCATGTCTGTTGCTGAAATCAACGAGCTGCTGACCAAGAAGTCTGGCCTGCTGGGTCTGACCGAAGTGACCAACGACTGCCGTTACGTTGAAGACAACTACGCGACCGCTGAAAACGCGAAGCGTGCAATGGACGTATTCTGCTACCGTCTGGCGAAGTATGTTTCTTCTTACGCTGCAGCGATGGATGGCCGTCTGGACGCTATCGTATTCACCGGTGGTATCGGTGAGAACTCTGCACTGGTTCGTGAACTGACCATGAAGAAGCTGGCTGTTCTGGGCTTCGAAATGGATGCAGAAGGTAACCTGAAAGCACGCTTCGGTAAGTCCGGTAACATCGCGACTGCCAACAGCCGTCCTGCGCTGGTTATCCCAACCAACGAAGAGCTGGTGATTGCACAAGACGCTGCACGTCTGACTGCCTAATCAACAACTCCCGCACCGTCAGCCTCGCTGGCGGTGCTTTTTTGTATTCAAGCATAACCGAAAGAGGTTTAGCCCGTGTCCCGTACCATCATGTTAGTTCCAATCGGCACCGGTGTCGGCCTGACAAGCGTCAGTCTGGGTGTTGTACGTGCGATGGAGCGCAAAGGCGTTAACGTCAACTTCTTCAAACCAATCTGCCAGCCACGCCACGGCGGCAACGGTCCTGATCTGACTACCAGCAGCATCCGTGCTAACAGCTCTGTGAAAACGCTGGAGCCGTTCACCCTGAGCTTTGCTGAGAACCTGATCGGTAGCGGCCAGACTGATGTTCTGCTGGAGCAAATCGTTGCTCGTTTCGCGGAAGAAACCAAAGATGCAGACACCGTTCTGATCGAAGGTCTGGTACCAACCCGCAAGCAGTCTTTCGCTAACAATGTGAACTTTGACATTGCTAAAGCGCTGGACGCAGAAATCGTCTTCGTTGTAGCACCAGGTACTGATACCCCAGAAGAGCTGAAAGAGCGTCTGGAAGTAGCCTGCTCCAACTTTGGTGGTCTGAAGAACAAATCCATCGCCGGCGTGATTGTTAACAAGCTGAATGCACCGGTTGACGAGATGGGCCGTACCCGTCCGGATCTGTCTGAAATCTTTGATGACAGCAACAAAGCTAAGTCTGTTAACGTAGAAGTGCTGCAGCTGTTCTCCAACAGCCCACTGCGCATTCTGGGTTGCGTGCCTTGGAACTTTGATCTGATCGCAACACGTGCTATCGACATGGCGAAGCACCTGAATGCAGAAATCATCAACGAAGGTGACATCAACACCCGTCGCATCAAGAATGTGACTTTCTGTGCACGTAGCATCCCGCACATGGTTGAGCACTTCCGCCCAGGCTCTCTGCTGGTGACCTCTGCTGACCGTCCAGACGTTATGGTTGCTGCCTCTCTGGCTGCCATGAACGGCGTGGAAATCGGTGCCCTGCTGCTGACTGGCGGCTACGCTATCGAACCACAAGTTCGCGAACTGTGTGCCCGCGCTTTCGAAACTGGTATGCCAGTATTCGGCGTGAACACCAACACCTGGCAGACTTCCCTGAACCTGCAAAGCTTCAGCCTGGAAGTACCAGTAGACGACAAAGCACGTATCGAAAAAGTACAGGACTTCGTTGCTTCTCACATCGACAGCCAGTGGATCGAATCCATGACTGCCGCATCGACTCGCTCACGTCGTCTGTCTCCACCAGCATTCCGTTACCAGCTGACCGAGCTGGCACGTAAAGCCGGCAAGCGCATCGTGCTGCCAGAAGGTGATGAGCCACGTACTATCAAAGCAGCAGCACTGTGTGCTGAGCGCGGTATCGCGGAATGTATCCTGCTGGGTAACCCAGAAGACATTCAACGCGTTGCGGCTTCTCAGGGCGTTGTTCTGGGCAAAGGTATCCAGATCATCAACCCAACTGACGTAATTGAAACTTACGTTCCACGTCTGGTTGAGCTGCGTAAGAACAAGGGCATGACTGAAGTGGTTGCGCGTGAGCAACTGCAAGACACCGTTGTTCTGGGCACCATGATGCTGGAAGCAAACGAAGTTGACGGTCTGGTATCTGGCGCAGTTCACACTACTGCCAACACCATTCGTCCACCATTGCAGCTGATCAAAACTGCACCGAATGCCTCTCTGGTATCTTCCGTGTTCTTCATGCTGCTGCCGGATCAGGTTCTGGTTTACGGTGACTGCGCGATCAACCCGGATCCAACTGCTGAGCAACTGGCTGAGATCGCAATTCAGTCCGCTGAATCTGCTATCGCTTTCGGTATCGACCCACGCGTTGCAATGATCTCTTACTCTACCGGTACTTCAGGTGCAGGTAGCGATGTAGAGAAAGTTCGTGAAGCGACCCGTATTGCGCAGGAAAAACGTCCTGATCTGATGATCGACGGTCCTCTGCAGTACGATGCCGCGATCATGGCTGACGTTGCGAAGTCTAAAGCGCCAAACTCTAAAGTAGCGGGTAAAGCGACTGTATTCGTGTTCCCGGATCTGAACACCGGTAACACCACATACAAAGCGGTACAGCGTTCTGCGGATCTGGTTTCTATCGGCCCAATGCTGCAAGGCATGCGTAAGCCGGTTAACGACCTGTCTCGTGGTGCTCTGGTTGACGATATCGTCTACACCATCGCTCTGACCGCAATTCAAGCGACTCAGCAGTAATTCGATAACGCGGCATCGCTCGGTGCCGCGTGTTGACTGCTTTTTTCGCTCGCTCAATAGACTGACGCTAAGAGATGTTTACTGCTAACCAGTTAGCATTAACTTTTACTGTTAGCTAAGCGCACAAAAAAACCGGCCTCAACGCCGGTTTTTTTATTTCTTACTGCCCAACCTATGCCGGTATCGCAGCCCAAACTCAAATATCATCTGTACCATTGCGGTTTAACCACAGATCCAGCGCCACGCGGGTATCTGGGGTAATTTCGCGGCGACGCTGATTAATCTCATCCAGCGACATCCACATCACTTCGGTGATCTCTGACTCTTGCAACGCAAATGGCCCACGGCTGATACAGCTGAATAATCCACCCCAGACTTTGCAATCCTCTGACTCATAGTAGAAGCTGCCGTGATCAAGGAATGGAATGCCGGCAATACCCAGCTCTTCTTCCGCTTCGCGCTTCGCGCCCTCGGTCAGGCTTTCCCCGGCGGAGACCACCCCACCAGCCGCCACATCCAACCATCCAGGATAGAAGTCTTTGCTGTCAGTACGGCGCTGCACCAGAATATGCCCCATGCCGTCGTGCACAATAATATAGGTCGCGCGGTGACAGAGGTTTTCCTCTCTAACCTGTTGACGCGAAACGGTATCGATCACTTTGTTATCCGCGTCAACCACGTCTACCCATTCTTGAACATGTGTATCCATCAGGCTTAATCCTTGAATGATGCTGCTCAATCGCCCAGAGTCACTGACAACAGCGGGGCTTGTGTTTCCAATTCGAGAACCTGCAACGTGTGGTCGGCATACAGACCATAACTGGCCGGGAAGCCGCCTTTCGGCAAGCTGGCTGAACCTGGGTTAAAGATCCAATTTGCGTCTTGCTGTTCCGCCAACGGAATATGGGTATGACCATAGGCCAACACATCACCACCAGCTAACGGTGGCAACGTGCTGCGGTTATACTTGTGGCCGTGCGTCAGGAAAAAGCGGCGCTCCGGTAGCAAAATCTGTTGATAGTCCGCCAACACCGGAAACTGCAACAGCATCTGATCCACTTCGCTTTCACAATTCCCGCGTACCGCAATAATTCTATCCTTGTAGGCGTTCAGCCGCTCAGCGACCTGCGCCGGCGCATAATTATCCGGTAACGGATTACGTGGTCCGTGATACATCAGATCGCCCAGCAAAATGAGCCAGTCCGCCTGATGTTGGTCAAAACGCTGCAAAACCTGCTCAGTCGCGCTGAGTGAGCCATGCAGATCAGAGGCAAATAACAGTTTCATGGGATGGGAAAATTAACGGAACAAAACCGTAGGATAGCGTACCACCGCGCCCGACGCCATCGTCAGATAAACAGAAAAGGCCTCCAACGGAGACCTTTTTTATTTCTGCCAACTATCTCAAATTACAGAGATAAAATGGTTTAATCAATCAGCTCGACGGTCATAGCCACACCTTCACCGCCACCGATGCACAGCGCGGCCAATCCACGCTTTTTCCCGTAGCGACGCAGGGCATGGATCAAGCTCACCACCACTCGCGCACCACTGGCGCCCAATGGATGGCCAAGAGCGCACGCTCCGCCATGTACGTTGACTTTATTGCTGTCTAAACCGACATCTTCAATCGCCAGCAAGGTCACCATCGCAAAGGCTTCGTTGACCTCGAACAAGTCGATATCGTCTGGCGTCCAGCCAGCCAGATCAATGGCTTTACGGATCGCGCCCACAGGCGCCACGGTAAACTCTTCTGGCGCCTGCGCATGGGAAGCATAAGAGACAATGCGCGCCAGCGGCTTACAGCCATTTTGCGCGGCATAATCAGCGGTACTCAGCACTAAAGCTGCCGCACCATCAGAAATTGAACTGGAGTTAGCCGCGGTAATGGTACCGTCTTTAGCAAAGGCCGGACGCAGACCCGGAATTTTCTCCGGTTTGGCATTGCCTGGCTGCTCATCGATACACACTTGCGTATTACCGCTACGGGTTACCACGGTGACCGGCACAATCTCTGCTTCAAATGCTCCCTGCGCAATCGCCACATTGGCTTTAGCCAGTGAGTTGATAGCAAAGTTATCCATCGCCTCGCGCGTCACGCCGCGCTTATCGGCCATTTGCTGTGCCAGAACGCCCATCAGCTTGCCGCTGTAGGCATCTTCCAGTCCATCGGTAAACATGTGGTCTTTCACTGCGCCATGCCCCATTCGCAAACCGGTACGGGCCGCAGGCATCAGGTATGGGGCTTGTGACATGCTCTCCATGCCACCCGCTACCACGACATCGGCTTCCCCGAGTTTGAGCGCGGCAGCCCCTTGCATCAAGGTTTTCATGCCGGAGCCACACACTTTGTTCACCGTGGTGCAAGGCACGCTATCCGGTACTCCGGCCGCTAATGCCGCCTGACGCGCAGGTGCCTGGCCCAATCCCGCAGGCAAAACGCAACCTAACAACACTTCATCCACCTGCGCCGGTTGAATGCCTGCACGCTCAATGGCCGCTTTCACCACTTCCGCCCCCAATTGTGGTGCAGTAAATCCGGACAGACTGCCCTGAAAACCACCCATCGGAGTACGCACAGCAGACAACACCACAATCTCTTTCGACATAGTAACCTCTTCCTTGGTTAAACACTCTTCTCTGGATGTATCAGCGCCATGGCTGACTTGTTGTTTATTTTTTATCAGCAAGTTATGACTTATAATTGACAAAAACTCGCACATCCAAAAAAAAGTTACCTACATTCCAAAATGATTGTCTGGTCGCTGGTTTTAATAAAAATTTGCCGTGCTGTGACAGCAGATGTAAACGACAAGTTGCTATTTTGACCACAAAGCACCGGCCATACACGACTCGTTACAAGACTACGTTCTAAACAGATGGGGCTTAACTCACGGCCTGATGTCCACGCGTGCACAGTTTTCTCGATTATTCGCGAGTCGGCAGCAAGATCGGCCGGCAATAGGCCTGCGTTATAACGGCAGCGCGGTGCTGTATTTGATCTGCTCCATGGCAAAACTGGAGGTAACTTCGCTCAAACCGCGCACATTGTTGACCAGCTTTTTATAAAACTCATCGAATGCTTTCATGCCGGAAACTTGCACTCGCAGCAGATAATCGTACTCCCCAGCCATGCGGTAAAACTCCATAACTTCGGGAAATTCGGTAACGTGAGCAACAAATGCTTGATACCACTCACGAGAGTGATCTTGGGTCTTTAACAGCACAAACGCGCTCATGCCGACGCCGATTTTTTCCGCATCCAGCAACGCGACACTGGCGCGGATCACACCCTCTTCTTCTAAGCGCTTCAACCGCTTCCAACAGGGCGTGGTGCTGAGGTTCACCGCTTCAGCCAAGACCTGTAAGGATAAGGTGCAATCCTGCTGCAGCATTGCCAGCAGTGCGCGGTCAGTTTTATCCAATTCCCGCTTCATATAGAAAATTATTCTCCCAATTCGGTTTTATGCGGTAATTATGGCAAGGTTTTTCCCCAACACTCAAGCTAGGATTAAGTCATAAGATCACCACTGACAGGATGATGAGCATGCCACGCCGTACATGGACTAACCGAGCCATTCAGGCCATCGAAGCCGATTTCCAGCGCTCTGCTGACACCCACCTGATTAAGCTGCCGCTGCCGGGATTACCGGGCATAGATATTTACCTTAAAGATGAGAGTACCCATCCAACTGGTAGCCTGAAACACCGTCTGGCGCGTTCGTTGTTCCTGTATGGACTGTGTAATGGCTGGATCCAAGAAGGCACCACCATTATCGAAGCCTCTTCCGGCAGCACCGCGGTTTCAGAAGCCTATTTTGCTCGCCTGTTGGGTTTACCCTTTATCGCGGTAATGCCGCGCAGCACCGCCAAGCGCAAGATTGCCCAAATTGAGTTTTACGGTGGCCGCTGCCATTTCGTGGATAACTCATCGCAAATCTATGCCGAGTCGGAACGTCTAGCTTGTGAGCTGAACGGCCATTACATGGATCAGTTCACCTATGCCGAGCGTGCTACCGACTGGCGCGGTAATAACAACATCGCCAACAGCATTTTCAATCAGATGGCGCTAGAGCCGCATCCAGTGCCGCGTTATGTGGTGATGAGTGCAGGTACCGGCGGCACCTCTGCCACCATTGGCCGCTATCTGCGTTACAAATGCCATCCCACAGAGTTGCTGGTGGTAGACCCACAAAACTCGGTGTTCTTCGATTGCTATATGCAAAATGACCGCAGCCTGACGTGCACTTGCGGCAGTAAGATTGAAGGGATTGGTCGCCCACGCGCTGAGCCATCGTTCATTTGTGATGTGATTGATGAAATGATGCAAGTGCCCGACTCGGCCAGTATCGCCACCATTCACTGGCTTGAAACCATTTTAGGCCGCAAAGCAGGTGCCTCAACCGGCACCAACTTGTGGGGCGCACTGCAACTGGCGCAGTGTATGCACCAGCGCGGTGAACAAGGTTCAATCGTGACCCTGCTGTGTGACAGTGGCGAACGTTATCTGGATACCTACTACAACCCGCAGTGGCTGTCTGAACACATTGGTGATTTGAGCGCGGATTTACACACGCTGCACAGCATTACCGGTACGCAGCCGCAGGCTTAAAATGGATAACAGGCCAGCTAAGAGAGGTATTCGAGCAGTAGAATACGTTATGCGTACTTCCGTTCTTGTCGCGTTTCTTGCCTAGCCAGTAAATCGGCACATAAAAAAACAGGCTCCGATAGCACGTACAGTTAGTCTGTATCGTTGTCATCGGAGCCTGTTTTATTTTGGCCTTTTATCTGGATGTTGCTTTTTATTTAGCCGAGTTAAACCCACCCGCCATCAAACAAAACCATCACAGACAGTACAATCTAAGAACAGCGATCATTTAGGCTCAGCGTTTGGCGAGCTTTGACTATCCGCGCTGTTAGCGATGATCGGCGCTGCCGGTTCACTATCTGCTTCTCGAATCCATGCCACCAGCAGAGTGTAAGCCACCGCCAGTACCACCGGACCGATAAACAGACCAATGATGCCAAACGCCAACAAACCACCGATAACACCGGTCAAAATCAGCATCAGCGGTAAATCTGCGCCACGCTTAATCAGCATCGGGCGCATGAAGTTATCCATGCTGCCCACCAGCAATGACCACACCAGCAAGAAGGTGCCCCAGGTGTTATCACCGGTCCAATAAATCCACGCCACCGCAGGAAATAGCACCAGTGCTGGCCCTAACTGAGCAATCCCCAGCAAGAACATCAACACCGTAAACACCATGGCATAAGGCACACCTGCGATGAACAGCCCTACACCAGCCAAACCGGATTGCACCAGCGCAGTCACCACCACGCCCAGCGCTACCGCGCGGATCGCTTGTGAGGCAAGAATCACCGCAGTATCACCACGCTCACCGGCTAAACGACGGGTAAAGCGACGAATACCCTGCGCCGCCATCTCCCCAGAGCTGTACAGCAAACCACAGATCACCACGGTGACAATGAAATGCACAATCAGCATCCCGAGATTACCGGCTTGCGAAGCCAGCCAGCCCAGCGATTTACCAACATATGGGGTGAGTTTGCTGGCCAGCGTCCGACCACCACTATTTTGAATTTGCGTCCAGAAATCGGCCAGTTTCGGGCCAATCCACGGGATCGCATCCAGGTGCGCCAGCACCGGAATATCCATGGTCGGCAGCTTGCGACTCCAGTCAATCAGCGCAGGCACGTTATCAATGACGGTACTGATGGTGAACAAAATTGGGATCACAAACAGCAGCAACAGCGCAGCCACCATCACAAAGGTCGCCAGCGAGCGTTTACCCCACAAAATCCGCTGTAATAACAGCAAAATAGGCCAGGTGGAAATCACGATCATCGTGGCCCACACCAATGCCGGTAAAAACGGATTCACGACCCAGAATGCCGCAATCAGCAGAATGCCGATAAACAGCACACTGAACACGGTACGCGTAATGTCCGGCCCGACAGGTTTGTTCAACATAAGAAACCTTACTCAGAGTTATCAGTTAACACTAACAAGCATAATACGGTATTAAAAACCATGACACGATTTAAGCGGTGCACAGCCGGTGGAAATTCTCTATCCTTACATTAACTTGTTGCAATTGAGAAACCGATACTATGTCCACAACCGTCGTCATTTTCAGTGGCGGACAGGATTCTACCACCTGTCTGGTTCAGGCGCTGACTCAATATGATCATGTGCACTGCATTACCTTCGATTACGGCCAGCGCCACCGCGCTGAAATCGATGTCGCGCGTAAGTTAGCGCAAAAACTGGGCGTCACCGCCCACAAAGTCATGGATGTCACCTTACTGAACGAACTGGCGATCAGTAGCCTAACCCGCGACAACATTCCGGTTCCCACCGAATGCAGTGACGGCGTGCCTAACACCTTTGTGCCAGGACGCAATATTCTGTTCCTGACACTGGCTGCAATCTATGCCTATCAAATTGGTGCCGAAAGCATTATCACTGGCGTGTGTGAGACAGACTTTTCTGGCTATCCAGATTGTCGTGATGAGTTTGTCAAAGCACTGCATCATGCGGTAAACCTTGGCATGGCGCGCGATATTCGTTTCGATACACCGCTCATGTGGCTGGATAAAGCCGAGACCTGGGCGTTGGCCGATTATTACGGTGCGCTGGAAACAGTGCGCCATGAAACATTGACCTGCTACAACGCCGTACAGGGCGATGGCTGTGGTGAATGTCCGGCCTGTCACCTGCGCGCGCGTGGTTTACACACCTATTTGGCCGATAAAGACGCGATCACTCGCAGCATGCTGCAAAAAACCGGTCTGCGCGCGTAAGCCTTTCTTCGCATCACGCGCAACGCCACTGAACTCAACATCACCGCGCTAAACATCACTGACTGGCGGCCTATCGGCACTCAACGCCAGTCAGTTAATTTCGCGTTTTATCTTATTTATCCACTCAGTTAGCGGCGTGACAACCAACGCAGCAATAGCCGATGCCACCAGCGATACGGTGGATGAATCAATGAGTTGAAATTCATCTTGCCGTATGACAGCACCGATTTCGGTTTCGAGAAGGTGCGAAAACCCTCAGGTCCATGGTATTGCCCCATTCCCGATGCACCCACGCCGCCAAACGGCAAGCTATCAATGGCAGCATGGAATACCGTCTCATTGATACACATCCCTCCGGCATGTGCCGTCTTGATCACCATCTCGGTCAAAAACGGCTCATCGGTCATCAGATACAGCGCCAGTGGACGTGGGTGATGATGGATATAGCGCAGGGCAATCCCTATCACGTCATAGGTTTTAATGGGCAATAGCGGCCCAAAAATCTCCTCCTGCATGACCTGCATGTCTTCGGTCACATGGGTGATCAGGTGAGGCACCATCCGCCGCGTTACAGGATCGATCGCTGGCGTTTGCAACGGAATAATTTGCGCACCCAGCGACTGGGCATCATTGAGCAAGTGCATCAGACGCTGAAAGTGCGCGTCACTGATCACCGAAGTGTAAGCCTCATTTTTTAGCGCATCAGGATACTGGCGGGCAAACGCAGCCTGCATCTCAGCAATCAAGGTGTCTTGCCGCTCTTCTGGGCACAACACATAATCCGGCGCCACGCAGGTCTGGCCGGCATTTAGCGCCTTGCCAAACACAATGGAGGGGGCAATTCGCGCAATATCAATGTCCGGAGCAATCAACACCGGACTCTTACCGCCCAACTCTAAGGTTACTGGCGTCAAATTGGCCGCGGCACTTTGCATTACTTTACGCCCCACTGCCGTAGAGCCGGTGAATAGCAGATGGTTAAACGGCAGCGCAGCAAATTCGGCGGCAATGTCAGGCCCGCCTTCCACAACGCCCACCTCTTCATCGGCAAAAGCATCACTCAGCATCTGTCGTAGCGCTTGGTTGGTTTGCGGGGTCAACTCAGAGAGTTTCAGCAAAACGCGGTTACCCGCCGCCAATGCCGTGATCAACGGTAGCAAAGCCAGATTGACCGGATAGTTCCACGGCACAATGATCCCTACCACACCGAGCGGCTGATATTCCACCCACGCCCGTGCCGGCCAAAAACTCAAGTCTACGTGGCGTTTTTCAGGTCGCATCCAGCGCGATAAATTACGCTGACTGTAACGCAGCAGTGAGTAGCTCGGCATCAGATCGGCCATCCGGCACTCCATTTCCGAGCGCCCACCGAAATCCTGCGACATGGCACTGATTAAGGCTTGCTCGTGCTGACGCAACGCCTTGCGTAGCTGCTGCAGCCAGTGCTTGCGCATTGAATAATCCGGATTCGGATTCATATCAAATGCATTTTTTACCCGGTTAAAGGCTAATTGCACGGCTCCCATAACGCAGACTCCTCGCATTCAGTCTCAGTGAGATTAATTGACTCAATTTGGTGCACAGGTGGCTGAATCATTCTGGCTGTTAGTGACCGCAGAATAACGGCGATGCAGAGGCGATTCAGGTTCGAGTGATCTCGGTTCGTGCGGCTAGCTTACGGCATAGGTAACCGCTTAGATAGCGGCTGAAATAACCAAGATTCTCGTACATCGAAACTGTGCCACAGATATCCCCATTGGCGCTACCGCTATCTGGTAACAAGCACCCCGCTTTTCTGTTTCCAGCGGTAAATTCAGTAATTTGATTGAAAAACAACACGTTATTACAAAACCATTCGCCATATTATTCTATAGAATGGTCAGGAGTGTACGACTATTGGCAAGCTATAACGTAGCGTCATAACCGCCACGGACTTCTCCAAGTATACGTGCTAATCTCAAAGACCGAGACGCCAGTGAATAATTTAAAGTGACAAATAAATAAACTTCGTCGCAAGGATTGCATCGATTGGCACACAACCACCGCCCGCATCAAGCACCCACGGTTAGCACGACGACCGGAACTGCACGCACGCTCATGCGCTTCTTATCCAGAAGGATGCTAAAGTCATCCCATCGTGCTCTATACGGGTATTTGCTGCTCGGTAGCGTTGTGCTGATCGCTTTGCAAACCGTGTCCCCTGTCATTGGGCAAGTTTTGCAATGGCAAGCATCTGATGCAGTAAATCTGCAAACCTGGTGGCGGCCTTTTACCGCGCACCTCGTACACACTAATCTAACGCACTTACTGATGAATCTGCTGGGGTTATGGCTGCTCGTCTGGGCGGCCTATCCTTTACTGCGCGCTCGGCAAGCCATTACGCTTTATCTGCTGTGCTGTGTGGCTATCGGGCTGACATTACCGGCTAGCGGCCTTGGGAGTTATCGCGGATTATCTGGCGTGCTGTACGGAATAGTAGCGTGGTTAAGTGTGGCCAGTTGGCGCTGCCCTGGTGTTGCTATCTTGCCCAGTTGGCTGACCGGCGGACTACTGGCGCTGCTGTTATGGCCAGATAGCCAGCACGATGCGTTTACGGCGCATTTGATACAAGCACGCGTCGCTCATCTAGCCCATTTTTCTGGAGCGCTCTGCGGTGCGCTTTACGGCATGCTATGCCGACTACCGACTCAAACGAGCTCACGGCGCAATTAAGCAAAAACGAAGCAGCATCTACGCAAACAGTAAACGACAACCGCCTCGCAATTTACAGGCTGAGCCGCTCACGGTTCTTTTTCAAAATCCCTTCGCCGATACCTTTCACTTCCAACAACTGTCGCACATCAGAAAACGCGCCATGGCGCGTGCGATATTCAACAATTGCCTCCGCCTTACGCCGACCAATACCAGATAGCCCCTGATCCAACTCATCCACCGAAGCGGTATTGATATTAACTGGCGGCATCGCCGGTTTTGTCTTCGCGCTCGCAGCAGAATGCGCTGAATTTTCAACCGTAGATGCAACGCCAGCCGTAGCCGGCTCCGCGGCCACATTTTCAATCGGCAAGCCGTTGATAATATAGCGCTCCGCGCTTTGCGCACTGAACGTGAATAGTGGCAAACCGGTAAGCAGCAATAGTGCTACGGTAAAGGCAGGTTTCCTTGCATTGAACACGTGAGTCCATTCCTTTCTATGTACTGAAGATGTCGGTGACTTGAAATTGTCTTGGTGCGTCATACGGTATGCAAATAGATTCACTTGAACAATTCGCGCACACAGAAAAAGCAAAGAGCCGCAAAAGCGGCTCTTTGTGGTTACATCTTGTTGCAGTCAACGCGGAATATTACTCGGTTTCTGCCATGTTACCGTATTTGATGTCAGCATCAGCGCGCAGGCTAGCCAGCATCGCTTCGAAGGTCACAGTCATATCGGCATTCAGCTGCTGCTGAGCGAAAATTTTCTCCAGCTCAGGATTTGGCGTGCTCTGCACACCCAGCAGTTCAACCAGAACTACATCCCCTTCGCCGTTTTCACTGATGCCATACGCCGGCTTGCCTTCGGCTGGTTTTGCCAAGCCAAACACAGTGTTAACCAGTTGCTGGTCTGGTGAATTACGCTGCAAAGTCTCTTCAGCGGCGAAAGTCACACCTGCGGCTTTCAGCGCTTCGTCACCTTTACCCGCACGCAGTTCAGTCAGCAGCTGTTCAGCTTGCTTACGAGCAGCCACTTGCGCCTTCTGGAACTTCAGCAGCTGAGCAATTTCAGCGCTAACTTGTTCAAACGGCTTACGTGCTTCCTCTTTGTGCTCAACCACTCGCACCACAAAAGCGTGGCTGTCGTCGACAGAGATCACGTCAGAGTTGCTGTTACCGGCAATCAGATCATCACTGAAGATAGCTTTCGTCAGTGCAGGGAAGTTCAGTGCGGCAGGCACATCCTGCTGGCTGAACAAACCGGTTTCCTGAATCTTCAGGCCAGTTGCGCTGGCGACGTCATCCAGTGAGTCCGGATTTTCGAATGCTTTGTCACTGGCTTTTTGCTGCAGAGCATAAAACTCGTCAGTCGCTTTGGTTTGACGCAGCTGCTTAGCCACTTCATCACGCACTTCAGACAGTGGGCGAACCTGCGCTGGCTGGATATCATCCAAACGAATGACATGATAACCAAACTGCGTTTTCACGATCCCAGAGATATCGCCTTTTGCCGCCAAGGCAAAAGCCGTTTGCTCAAACTCTGGCGCCATCACACCTTTTTCAATCCAGCCCAGATCGCCACCGTTACGGCCAGAGAACTTGTCTTCAGACTTGGTTTTGGCCAACGTCGCAAAGTCAGCACCGTGCTTAAGCTCGGTTTCGATTTCCTGCGCAGCTTTCTCGTTGCTAACCAGAATGTGGCTCAGCTTACGACGCTCAGGCTGGCTGAAGTGAGATTTGTTGTCCTGATAGTACTGAGCAATTGCGGCATCATCGATTTTCACCGCGTCTTGCAGCGCTTTCGCATTCAGCTCTACATAACGAACTTTGACCTGCTCCGGTGACATGAAGCTGGTTGGATTCGCATCGTAATAGGCTTTCTCTTCCTGCTCAGTCACAGTTTGCTTGGCTTCCAGTGGCTTAACCGCCAAGGTAGCCAGACGCACCTTACGCTCTTGTGTCAGCAGGGCGAATGTTTGCTCGCTCTCTTTTGGCAGCACAAAGTCTGTCGCAGTAAAGGCTGACAGCAGTTGCTGGCGCACCATTTGCTGACGCATGTATTGGCTAAAAGAGTCCGGCGTAAAGCCAGCACGTTGGATCAGCTCCAGATACTGGGCATTATCAAAACGGCCGTCTTTTTGGAATTCAGGCATGTTGACGATGCTTTGCTTGATTTGATCATCACTGACACGCAGGTTCAGTTTTTTTGCATATTTATCAAGCAGCACGTCATCGATCAGACGGTTCAGTACGTCTTTGCGTACCATGTTCAGGTACTTAGGGTCTGCAGCTAAGGTATTGAAATTATCCCCGAGGCGTTGTTGTAAGTTATTACGCTCACTTTGATACGCCTGCTCGAACTGCTGGTTGGTAATTTCCTGGCCATCCACTTTAGCAACATAGTTGCCGGAGGAGCTGAGGAAGCCCTGCACACCGGTCAGAACGAACGACAGAATAATGATACCGAGCACAACTTTCAGCGCGATGCTATGTTGAGCGCTGCGCAATTTGTCCATCATGAGTTGACAATGCTCCGTCTTGTTACGCTGTCAAATAAGAAAAAAAGCGCATCATAGGATGCGCCTTGAAATCAGTGCCACTGTATGTTGGTTGTTAATTGACGCGCCAACACCCGGCATTGAGATTAATTAGCCATTAACGGCATCTTTCAGTGCTTTACCCGGACGGAACGCTGGCACTTTAGCCGCAGCGATGGCAATTTCCTTGCCTGTCTGTGGGTTACGACCTGTGCGGGCTGCACGCTCACGCACGGCGAAAGTACCGAAACCTACCAGAGCCACATCATCACCGGCCTGCAGTGATTCGGTTACAGACTCAATTAAAGCATCTAACGCACGACCTGCTGCGGCTTTAGAAATGTCAGCATTCGCCGCAATCTTGTCAATCAGTTGAGACTTATTCACTCTTCATCCCCTCTAAGAATCTCATATCGTGCCCGGTGATGTCCTTCAGGGCTACGATGGCGCTTTTATATCAGTCTTGATACTGCTTGGCAAGCTGACATCACGCCGGTCTGTTTAAGTTGCAAGCCACGTAGCACAAGGGCTGAGCAGCTTTGACTGTAATACGGTAACGGGACAAAAAAAGACTGGCAAGGTCATCTGACCCTGCCAGTCTCACATTTATCTACGCTTCTTGCAGCAGATCACGCTTTCGCCGCTGGCAGCTCTGCGCCGAACGGGTTATTTTCCAGCGCCAGAGTCAGAACCTGATCGATTTTGCTGACCGGATGGATCTGCAAATCGGCAATCACGTTCTCTGGGATCTCTTCCAGATCGCGACGGTTCTCTTCTGGGATCAGCACCACTTTCACGCCACCACGGTGAGCGGCCAGCAGTTTCTCTTTCAAACCACCGATTGGCAGCACCTGACCACGCAAAGTGATCTCACCCGTCATCGCCACATCCGCACGGACCGGATTGCCGGTCAGGCAAGATACCAGTGCGGTGCACATGGCAATACCAGCACTTGGACCGTCTTTTGGCGTTGCCCCTTCTGGCACGTGAACGTGGATATCACGTTTTTCATAGAAGTCTGGATTAATGCCCAGCTTCTCGGCACGTGAACGCACCACGGTCATCGCCGCCTGAATGGACTCTTGCATCACCTCACCCAACGAACCGGTGTAGGTCAGCTTGCCCTTGCCCGGCATAGAGGCCGTTTCGATGGTCAGCAGATCGCCGCCCACTTCAGTCCACGCCAAACCGGTGACCTGACCAATATGGTTTTCACCATCGGTGCGGCCATAATCAAAGCGCTGCACGCCCAAGTACTCTTTCAAGTTCTTGTCGTTGATGGTAATGCTCTTCAGGCTCTTATCCAGCAACAGGTTCTTCACCGCTTTACGGCACAGTTTAGAGATTTCACGCTCCAAGCTACGCACGCCAGCCTCACGGGTGTAGTAGCGAATAATGCCAATCAGGGCACTCTCTTCTACCGTCAGCTCGTTTGGCTTCAGCGCATTGCGCTCAATTTGTTTTGGCAGCAGATAGCGCTGAGCGATGTTCAGTTTCTCGTCTTCGGTATAACCAGACAGACGGATCACTTCCATACGATCCAGCAAAGGACCAGGGATGTTCATGGAGTTCGAGGTCGCCACAAACATCACATCGGACAAGTCGTAATCCACTTCCAGATAGTGATCGTTGAACGTTGAGTTCTGCTCTGGATCCAACACTTCCAGCAAGGCCGAGGCCGGATCGCCACGCATGTCGGACGCCATTTTGTCGATCTCATCCAGCAGGAACAGCGGGTTTTTCACGCCCACTTTGGCCATTTTCTGGATCAGCTTACCCGGCATAGAGCCGATGTAAGTCCGACGGTGACCGCGGATCTCAGCTTCATCACGTACGCCGCCAAGCGCCATACGCACATATTTACGACCAGTCGCCTGCGCGATGGATTGCCCCAGAGAGGTTTTACCTACCCCTGGTGGGCCAACCAGACACAGGATTGGACCTTTCACCTTGTTGATTCGGCTTTGTACCGCCAAATATTCCAGAATGCGCTCTTTAACACGCGCCAGACCGTAATGGTCTTGATCCAGAATCTGCTGCGCTTTCGCCAGATCTTTTTTCACTTTGCTACGCTGATGCCAAGGCACCTGCAGCATCCAATCAATGTAACCGCGCACAACGGTGGCTTCGGCTGACATTGGTGACATCATTTTCAGCTTTTGCAGTTCGGCTTCGGTTTTTTCCTTCGCCTCTTTCGGCATTTTCGCCGCATCGATCTTCTGCTTTAAGCCTTCAAACTCATCAGGAACATCTTCCATCTCGCCGAGTTCTTTCTGAATCGCTTTCATTTGCTCATTCAGATAGTACTCACGCTGGCTCTTTTCCATCTGCTTTTTCACGCGGTTGCGAATACGCTTTTCCACTTGCAGCAGATCGATTTCAGATTCCATCATCGCCATCAAATATTCCAGACGCTCAGAGACGCTGGTAATTTCCAGCACCGCTTGCTTGTCTTTCATCTTCAATGGCATGTGCGCGGCAATGGTGTCCGCCAGACGCGCTGCATTGTCGATACCGGCCAGAGAAGTCAGCACCTCAGGCGGGATCTTTTTGTTCAATTTGATGTAGTTTTCGAACTGAGCGGTGGCGGTACGTACCAGCACTTCCTGCTCAGCTTCGTCGACCGGCTGCGTCGTCAGGAAATCAACCTGCGCGACAAAAAACTCATCACTGTCAGATACCAAATTAATTTTGGCGCGCTGCTGACCTTCAACCAATACCTTAACGGTACCGTCAGGGAGTTTCAGCATCTGCAAGATGGTCGCAACCGTACCGACCGGATGCAGATCCGCCGCAGTCGGCTCCTCGGTGCTCGCATCTTTTTGCGCCACCAGCAGGACCTGCTTGTCATTTTCCATTGCTGCTTCTAAACAACGGATGGATTTTTCCCGCCCTACAAACAGGGGAATGACCATATGCGGATATACCACCACATCACGCAACGGCAGAACGGGAACATCAATTCGCTCGGAACGCTCCAGGTTCATAGAACTCTCTCTTAAAGACTTAGCTTCCGCCAAAATTTAGTTGTTATCTGAATATATGGGGACGGAAAAACCAGATTCAACGTCTGACACTATAACTTAGTAAAGAAAAAGGGAAGGTTACCCTTCCCTCTATATTACGCTGTTTCTGCAGACATTTTCTGTCTAAATCACCGCCAAGCGGGATTAATCTGCATTCGATGCCTGAGCTTCCGGTTTGGAATAAATCAGGATCGGTGAAGCGTTACCGTTAATAACCGCGTCGTTGATAACCACTTTCTCCACACCGCTCAATGTCGGCAGGTCATACATCGTATCCAGCAATACGGCTTCAACGATAGAGCGCAGACCACGCGCACCGGTTTTACGCGCCAGTGCTTTCTTCGCAATGGCGATCAGCGCATCTTGCTGGAATTCCAGCTGTACGCCTTCCAGATCAAACAGCGCTTGATACTGCTTGGTCAGTGCGTTCTTCGGCTCTTGCAGGATCTGAATCAGTGCCGCTTCATCCAGCTCAGTCAATGTGGCGACAACCGGCAGACGACCGATAAATTCCGGGATCAGACCAAACTTGATCAAATCTTCCGGCTCGACCTGAGTAAACAGCTCACTCAGACCAATCTTGTCATCTTTACCTTTCACCTGCGCACCGAAACCGATACCCGTACCGGTATTCAGACGCTGCTCAACCACTTTATCTAAGCCAGCAAATGCACCGCCACAGATGAACAGGATCTTAGAGGTATCAACCTGCAAGAACTCCTGCTGTGGATGCTTACGACCACCTTGTGGTGGAACGGCCGCAACAGTACCTTCAATCAGCTTCAGCAGGGCCTGCTGCACGCCTTCACCGGATACATCTCGGGTGATTGACGGGTTGTCAGACTTGCGGGAAATCTTGTCAATTTCATCAATGTAGACAATACCGCGCTGGGCTTTGGCCACATCGTAATCGCATTTTTGCAGCAATTTCTGGATGATGTTTTCTACGTCTTCACCCACATAACCGGCTTCGGTCAGTGTAGTGGCATCGGCCATGGTGAAAGGAACATCCAGCAAACGAGCCAGTGTTTCGGCCAGCAAAGTTTTACCACTACCGGTAGGACCGATCAGCAGGATATTACTCTTGCCCAGCTCCACACCATTGTTGGTATCGCCATTACGCAGGCGCTTGTAGTGGTTATATACCGCAACAGCCAGAACTTTCTTGGCATGATCCTGCCCAATCACGTAATCATTCAGATGGTTACGGATCTCGTGGGGAGTCGGCAGTGCACTGCGATCACGGCGTGGTGACAGTTCTTTGATCTCTTCGCGGATGATGTCGTTACACAGATCGACACATTCATCGCAGATATACACGGACGGCCCGGCAATCAGCTTGCGCACTTCATGCTGGCTCTTGCCGCAGAAGGAGCAATACAACAATTTGCCTGACCCGTCTTTGCGCTTATCTGTCATTCGTAAACCTCTTATCGGGGCTCAGCCCCGGAACCTGATAAACCTGTTTTCAGTGTATATCAGCCCCCGGAATGTTGCCGCTATTACTCGCGATGGCTGAGTACTGCATCAACCAGACCATATTCCACCGCTTCTTCAGCCGACATGAAATTATCGCGGTCAGTATCGCGTTCAATTTTGTCCAGTGGCTGTCCGGTATGCGCGGCCAGCATTTCATTCAGTTTCTGTTTGGTTTTCAGAATCTCTTGCGCATGGATCTGAATGTCAGAAGCTTGTCCCTGGAAACCACCCAGAGGCTGGTGGATCATAACGCGGCCATTCGGTAAACAGAAGCGTTTCCCTTTAGCACCACCGGCTAACAGGAATGCGCCCATCGAACAGGCCTGTCCCATACATACGGTGCTCACGTCTGGCTTGATGAACTGCATGGTGTCATAGATAGACATACCGGCAGTCACCGAGCCACCTGGTGAGTTGATGTACAGATAGATATCTTTTTCCGGATTCTCTGACTCAAGGAACAGCAGCTGAGCCACGATCAGGTTCGCCATATGATCTTCCACCTGACCGGTCATAAAAATGACGCGCTCTTTTAGCAGGCGGGAATAAATATCATAGGAGCGTTCGCCGCGTGATGTCTGCTCAACAACCATCGGCACTAAAGCCATACGGGTGGTGAAATCATCCTGTTTTGCGTTGTATGACATTGCCTTCTCCCCATAGAAAAATGGCCCGAGTGATGCTTCACCCGAGCCATAGATAGCAGAAGAGCCGAAATTAAGTCAAATACTTAGGTCGGCCCATAGTTCTTAGGCTGCCGGTGCTTGGTTCATCAGCTCATCAAAAGTTGCTGCTTTTTCAGAAACTTTTGCTTTTGCCAGAACAGCATCAATTGCTTGTTCTTCCAGAGCAACATTGCGCATGTTGTTCATCAGTTCTTCGTTCTTCTCGTAGTAAGCAACGACTTCTGATGGATCTTCGTATGCGGAAGCCATGTCAGCGATCAGTGCTTTAACGCGCTCATCATCAGCCTTCAGTTCGCTGGACTTGATTACTTCACCCAGCAGCAGGCCGATTTGTACGCGACGACGAGCTTGTTCTTCGAACAGTTCACGTGGCAGTTCGAATGCTTTGTTAGCCTGAGCACCGAAACGCTGAGCCGCTTGCTGACGCAGAACATCAATCTCACCATCGATCAGAGCAGCAGGAATGTCAAACTGGTTTGCTTCCAGCAGACCTTCCAGAACCTGAGTCTTCACGCGGTTTTTCACTGCGTTGGTCAGTTCACGGGTCATGTTCTTACGGATTTCAGCCTTCAGGCCTTCCACAGAACCGTCCGCTACACCGAAACGCTGAACGAACTCTGCAGTCAGTTCTGGCAGTTCACGCTCTTCAACTTGCTTCAGAACGATAGCGAACTGAGCAACTTTACCTTTCAGGTTTTCAGCGTGGTATTCAGCTGGGAAAGTCACTTCGATAGTGAACTCTTCGCCCGCTTTGTGACCTACGATACCTTCTTCGAAGCCAGGAATCATACGGCCCTGGCCCATTGCCAGTACGAAATCAGTCGCTTTACCGCCTTCGAATACTTCGCCGTCTACAGAGCCGGTGAAATCGATGGTTACGCGGTCTTCAGCTTCTGCAGCGCGATCAGCTGCTTTCCAAGTTGCTTGCTGCTTACGCAGAACGTCGATCATGTTGTCAACGTCAGCGTCGGTCACTTCAACTACCGGCTTTTCAACTACGATAGATTCCAGACCCTGCAGAGCGATCTCTGGGTACACTTCAAAAGTAGCAGTAAAAGTGAAATCCTGACCTTCAGTCGCTTCACCTGGAACGAAAGTTGGCGCGCCAGCCGGATTTACTTTCTCTTTGATGATAGCTTCGATGAAGTTGCGTTGCATTGCTTCACCCAGTACATCTTGGCGTACGGACTGACCATAGCGCTTGGCTACCAGGCTCATCGGTACTTTACCCTTACGGAAGCCATCTACACGTACGTTCTTTGCAACGCGCTGCAGTTCGTTACGAACAGCAGTTTCAATAGCATCAGCTGCTACAGTGATGGTCATGCGGCGCTCAAGGCCTTGAGTAGTCTCAACGGAAACTTGCATCTTTTACCTCAAAAAAATCCTCAGTGCTCGGAATTGCTGAGCGGTGTGGTTGTAGCGTTACACTCAATAAAACTCAACGACACAATCAGTCGCCGAACACAACCGATATATCCTGTTATCGGAACGTCCCGAGTACAGTTTGGAAAACTAGACGGGGCATTATAGCGGTGCTAGGGGGGGGAGTCGAGTTAACAGAGGGCAACAGATGTGCTTGCGCTCAATTTTCCCGCAACCTGTCGCAGTTTAATTGTCTGTAAACTTGTCTAAACGCATCAGTTATTAACACGCAGAGGGAATGTGAATATCAGATACACTGTGATTTACAGAAATTAACGGTTTATCTCTGCTGTTCTGTGCATATTCACTGAGCGTTATCGCTGCACCATTGGTATAAAAAACCCCGCAGTAATAAGCGGGGTTTCCAAAACTGTATGCTCGCGCTAACAGCGACCAAGAAAGAAAAAAATATTCTCAGTTGCTTTCGCCAGCGGTCACATTCACTGGGATACCAGAGCGGCGCGCCACTTCTTTCTCAGCATCAGTGCTGTTAGTCAGTGGGCTCAGAATGAAAGATTGAACCGGCTTGGTGAATGGAATCACCATAGTCTGTGGGTCATCGCTTTCATTCTTAGACAGCGGCTGGTGTACTTCGATATAACGCTGGCCATTTGGCTCGACAGAAACTTTGATTGGCTCGTTCACCACCTGCACACGGGTACCTACTGGTACGGTGTTGAACAGGGTTTCGATGTCATCTGGGCGCAGACGGATACAGCCGGCGCTCACGCGCATGCCGATACCGAAGTTAGCGTTAGTGCCGTGAATCAGGTATTCGCCTTTACCGTGCGCCAAACGCAGGGCAAACAGACCCATTGGGTTTTCTGGACCGGCCGGTACTACGGCTGGCAAGGAGATACCTTGAGCTGCGTACTCTTTACGGGTATTCGCTGTTGGCGTCCACGTAGGGTTAGCACGCTTGGAGATAATGCTAGTCACCATGGTTGGTGTCGAGCGGCCCACACGGCCGATACCAATTGGGTAAACCTCAACGGTATTAGAGCCTTTTGGATAGTAGAACAGACGCAGTTCTGCCAAGTTCAGAACGATACCTTCACGTGGTGTATCTGGCAACAGCATCTGAGTTGGGATACGCAGGGTCATCCCTTTTTGTGGCAGGAACGGATCCACATCAGGATTCGCTTCCAACATCGCAATCAGACCTACTTGATAACGAGCCGCAATCGCTTCGAGCGACTCACCGTTACCTGGAACAACATAGGTTTCTTCAGTACCAACCAGGCGGCTACCCGCTGGCGGCAAAGGATAAGACGCAGCCAGTGCCGAAGGCACTGTCATCATTGCCAGCGCAGACACCAGCAGGCCGGCAAATACACGAACAGCTTTCATTGATGACCCCAAAAGAGCCTAGTTTCATATCAGTATGGACAATCCATACCATATGGCTAGTGCGAAATTAACAAGATTGTAACCAGAGGCGTAGCATAGGATCAGACCTGAACCGGTCTGCGGCTAACAACATCAGGGGCACATATTAAATTATGTCTACAAAAAACAATAAACCTTTTGTTCAGATTTTTTTGATCTTTGCTTTTACATCATGTGATTACGCAACACTGCGCCCCTATCCGGCCTAACCAACGTAAAAAAGCCCGCTAAGCGGGCTTTTTGTATCTCTGATTCACTGAATCAGAAGGATTAATCAGTACAACCTGACATCAATTAGGCGATATCTTCCGCCACTTCCGGCTCAGCATCTTCCACGCTGTCACCGGTGGCCATCTTGTCGACACACATCGCCAGCGCACCATCACCGGTTACGTTACATGCAGTACCGAAACCATCTTGTGCCAAATGCAGCGCAATTTGCAGACCAAGCATCGCTTCGCTAAAGCCGAGCATGGTACCCAACAGACCCAGTGCCGCCATCACTGCACCACCCGGCGCACCTGGCGCAGCCACCATGGTGATACCCAGCATCATGATAAATGGCAGCATCTCACTCAAAGATGGCAGGTGAGCATAACCGCTCATCAGCATCACAGCGCAAGCTACAGTCACGATACTGATAGCAGAGCCTGCCATGTGGATGTTTGCACACAGTGGTACCACAAAGTTCGCAATGCCTTTGCTGGTTCCGGCCACTTGCGCTTGGCGCAGCGTTACTGGCAGGGTTGCTGCAGAAGACATGGTACCCAGCGCGGTAAAGTAAGCCGGCATCATGTTTTTCAGCAGGAAAAGCGGTGAACGCTTAACGATAGCGCCAGTGGTAATGAACTGGAATGCCAGCCACAACCAGTGCAGCACAACCACCAGCACCAGTACCAGACTGAATGTCTTCAATGTGGCGAACACGGTGCCCTGTACGGTCATATCGGCAAAAACACCGGCGATATAGAACGGCAGCGCCGGGATCATGCACTTGCTCAGCAGCAGTTCAATGATGTCACGGCCTTGGTCGCTCAGCTTTTTCATTTCGCTGCTGCCGGTGGACACAATGCCCAGACCGAACACGAATGCCAACACTAACGCACTCATCACGCCCATCACTGGCGGGATTTGCAGAGTCATCAGCGGCTCTAACTTACGTACCGGCTCCGCCAGCGTACCAGCATGGCTCAGCAATGATGGCAGGATCTGGATTGAAGCAAAGTAAGCCAAGAAACCCGCACCTACCGTGGAGGCATAGGCCAAGCCAACGGTTTTGCCGAGCAATTTACCGGAGTTCTTCGGCAAACTGGCAATACCGCTGGTAACAAAAAACAGGATCAATAGCGGGATGGTAAAACCAATCATCTGGCTGATCAGCACCTTGGCGGTGATCAGTACACGGATAAACAGATCTGGTGCAAAAAGGCCGCAAAGTACACCGAAAGCAATACCTGCCAGCAAGCGTAAAATCAACTTCATCGTTCCCTCTCTAATAATAACAGCATGTGGGGCATCGGATTTAGGGCGCCTTTTTAGCATGCAGGAAAAATTAAATCTGCCTTAAATAGTGAAAAAATTCGGTTTAATCATAAAGTTTATCACTAAACGCTAAATATGAACGTTTCAGCTCAAATTTATGAAGATTTTAAACCGTGTTTATATTGCATTTAAAAAAGGCCGGCTGGCCGCCCCATAGGCCATCGCTAGTCACCGTGTCATATAAAACAGCTTCATATGTAACACGATGTACGAACCCAGCATGAATATAAAAAAAGCCAGCATAACTATGCTGGCCTGAACGGTGGGATGCGTACAATCTAAATGCCGATTAACGTTCCCAGTAGGACTCTTCCAAGCTGTCTTCACGCTCTGGCAGACCACGAGTCAAACGTGGTGAGTGCTGGTTCAACACTTGATAGCTCACGCGGTTAGCGTATTTGCACAGTTGCGCCAGTGAGGAATAGCTCATAAAGGTGCGCATATGCTTGCTGGAGTTCGGAACGTTATTACGGTGATACTGATTTGCCGCCATGTCATGCAAAATCGATGACAGCGCGGCATCACCGGCACCGTTGGTGTTCATGATTTTTTCTGGGCCGCCCATGTACGGGGAGATGTGCGAGTAAATCCGCTTTGGATTTTCACACGCCTCACGATGCATCGGACGGCTGAACTCGTACAGGTTAAACTCTGGGATCACCCCTGGCAGCAGCGGATGCTGGGTCTGACGCAGCGTGCTTTCATCGGTATAACCGGCCATGTACAGGCCGACAGGACCGGCAGTACACAGCACCAGATCAACCCAATCCAGCGCCTTATCAGAGGCCGCCAGCGGATCTTCGATACCGGTCAGCGCTGCCGCTTCTTCTTCATTCATCGCCACCACATCAATGTGATCACGCAGGAAGTCACGCCACCACTGAGGGTTTTCTTCAATCAAGATCTTGGTGCCCAGCGTCAATACCACAGGTACACCGTACTGCTTGGCATAACCGATAGCACGCATAGTAGCGTCAGACATCGGCTCACCCGGCTTGCAACGCAGCAAGTAAGAGGTCAGCACCAGCGCGGAAGCGCCAGCAATCACTTCTTCGGGAATGCTTTCTGGATTCAGGTGGTTCATCATGCCCGGGCTGATCGCAAATGTACGTTCGCCATTTTCGGAGATCAGCGCAAAGCAGCGACCAATAGGGCCATCAACCGGTTGCAGGTAGTCCAGATCCAAGCGGCTGGAGGTGTTGCACAGATAACGGTACGCATAGCCACCGATTTCGATGTGACTGCACATCACGCCCAGCATGATGGATTTGTCATCGGCCAGAACGGAGTAGTTGTGCAGCGTATTGCCGATCGTACCGCCGGCAAATTCGTGGGTGATCAGATCACGCTCTTTCAGTTCTTTGTACAGGGCTTCAGCAACATCATCTTCAATCAGTGAAGAGTGACCTTTGCTCAGGTTGTAACGGCTAAGAAAATCCTCATCGACTCGCGCTTCAATATCAACCAGCGTCTGGTCAATACCGACCACATAGGCGGTGCTGATTTCACTTTCAGCAGCTCGCATCTGGTTGATTAACAGCGGATCGCGGGCACTGACAGGAAAGTAATGCTTGGATTTACGTTGACCGGGAAATTTCATCGTTCAGATCCAGAAAGAGGCGTTGGACAATCAGCTAGAACGCGAATTCTATCACAGAAAGCTGCAAACAAAATGATGAAAGCACGGATCGCGCAACAAGCTAAACCAAGGCAAAGGCCGTACAGACGCTGTCAGACCCGATACGGGGACGCTCACATCCCCTCTTCACTTTAATCCCCAACGCTTGATTGTTCACCTATACCGCACTTAGGGCTGCGCGATACCGTTTTTACACTACATCTCGTTCTGTACGAGGTGATACATCAGCTCAATGTGTGCCCGATCATCATTGAGTGCCGCCACATAAGTAAACTGCTCGCCGCCGGCTTGCAAAAACGTATGCTGATTTTGCTCAGCAATCTCTTCCAAAGTTTCCAAACAGTCCGCCGCGAAACCCGGACAAACTACGGCAATCTTGCGCACGCCCTGCGCTGGCCAAGCGGTGAGGGTCTGATCAGTATAGGGCTTTAGCCACTCTTCGCGGCCAAAACGCGATTGGTAACTCAGCTGCCATTGGTCTGGCGTCAACCCCAACTCATCGGCAACCGCCTGCGCCGTCACTTCACATTGACGCGCGTACTCATCACCTTCATCAACATAGCGCTGCGGCAAGCCGTGGAACGAAAACAGCAGTTTATCCGGCCACGCCCCCGAATCTTGCGCCGGTAAGCTGCGACGCAACTTTTCAGCTAACGCAGCAATATAGTGCGGGTTATCGTGGTAATCGCGAATGAAACGAATCGCAGGCAGATTACGACGCGTACGCAGCGCCTTACTCAGCCCATCCCACACTGCAGCGGTGGTTGAGCTCGAATACTGCGGAAATAGCGGTAACACCGTGAGATGAGTGACACCTTGCGCTTGCAGCACATCTAACGCCTGCGCGATCGAAGGCTGACCGTAAGTCATGCCAAGTTCCACTGGGCAGGCCATCTCTCGCTCGGCCAAGAGCTGAGTCAGCGCCGCTTGTTGACGACGGGAAAAAGCTAGCAGCGGCGAGCCGTCATCTGTCCACACCGATTGGTACAAACGCGCCACGCGCGGGGAGCGCAACGGCAAAATGATCCCGTGCAATAGCGGACACCATAGCCAACGGCTCATGTCGACCACACGATGATCATGCAGAAACTCGCTCAGATAACGCCTGACTGCCGCTGGAGTTGGTGCATCCGGCGTACCAAGGTTAACCAGTAAGATACCGTGCTGTTTCTCGCTCATTGCCACTCCTTGTCATAGGTCTATGGCTATTATGCCCTGCCGGCTAGGCGGATGCAGCACAAACCGCTAAGGACGCGGCAATTTATTAGTACGTTGATATCCCTATATTTTCACGGGTTTTATTCTATTTTTCGACAGGCTAAGGCTGTGCTGATTGGCTGTACTTATTCGATGTGTTGATGACAGGAATTGCGGTGACTTAGGTGGTGCCCTAAACAAAAAAACGGCCCGTCATTTGACAGGCCGTTGGTATGCTACGTTTTTTGCGCTGCGGCTTTTCCCCCGATAACGCGTCAATCACGCGTAGAGGTTCAAGCGCACTAGGGGATTAACCCAGAATTTGCGCCAGCTCTTGGCTTACCGCGTCAACATTGCGGGTACCATCCAGCTTGAAGTAACGGGTGTTACCCGCATCCGCTTCTTTGGTGTAGTAAGCCACCAATGGCTCGGTTTGCTCGTGGTAAATGGCCAGACGCTTACGCACGGTTTCCGCTTCGTCATCCGCACGGATGATCAGGTCTTCACCGGTCACATCATCTTTGCCTTCCACTTTCGGCGGGTTGTATACCACGTGGTACACACGGCCTGACGCTGGGTGTACACGGCGGCCGCTCATACGCTCAACGATCACTTGATCCGGCACGTCGAATTCCAGAACGAAATCAACGTCGATACCGGCTTCTTTCATGGCATCAGCCTGAGGAATGGTACGTGGGAAACCGTCCAGCAGGAAACCGTTACGGCAATCTTCTTGCGCGATACGCTCTTTAACCAGAGAAATGATCAGCTCATCAGTAACCAGCTGACCGGCGTCCATGATGGCTTTTGCTTGCAGACCCAGTTCAGTGCCCGCTTTTACTGCAGCACGCAGCATGTCACCGGTGGAGATTTGCGGGATCCCGTACTTCTCCATGATGAATTGAGCCTGAGTTCCTTTACCTGCACCTGGAGCACCGAGCAGAATGATGCGCATGGATGATTCCTCTAATTAGCAATAAATTCAGTGAAGGGTAGTAATTTTTTAGGGATAAACCATACCACTCCCAGCAAGCGGATCTCAAGAACGAAGCCTGCTATCGCAGCTCAGGGGGATAGAAAAGCGGTTAGTTTGCTGAAATATTCAGCATCCCTTTAAAATAAAACGCCGCCCGTCCTCAGACAAGCGGCGTTTTTCAGCTTATACGGATTTAATCCAGCAAGTTGGCGTTATTATGCCATCAGCAGTTGGTTCATGCGGCGCACGAACGCACTTGGATCTTCCAGACTGCCGCGCTCAGCCAGCATGGCCTGCTCCAGCAGCAACTCAACCCAGTCATTAAACTGCACTTCGTCAGCGGTATCCGCCACTTTTTTCACCAGTGCGTGCTCTGGGTTAATCTCGAACACGTACTTGATCTCTGGTGCTTTTTGGCCAGCAGCGGCAAACAGTTTTGCCATCTGAGTGGTCATTTCATCAGATTCAGTGGTGACCAGCGCTGGAGTATCGGTCAGACGGTGAGTCAGACGCACGTCTTTCACGCGCTCGCCCAGATAGCCCTTCACGCGCTCAACAAAGGAGCTGAATTCAGCGTCGGCTTCTTTCTGCTTCGCTTCTTCTTCCTTGTCCGCCAGTGCGCCCAGATCCAAATCAGCTTTAGTGACAGACTGGAACTGCTTGCCATCGAACTCGGTCAGGTAGCTCATCATCCACTCGTCGATACGATCGGAGAGCAGCAGAACTTCGATACCTTTCTTACGGAACAGCTCCAAATGCGGGCTGTGTTTCGCGGCGGCGTAGCTGTCGGCAGTGATGTAGAAGATCTTCTCCTGACCTTCTTTCATGCGGCTGACGTAATCGGTCAGTGACACATTTTGTACATCGCTGTCATTATGGGTAGAGGCAAAGCGCAGCAGCTTAGCAATCGCTTCTTTGTTGCTGAAATCTTCGGCTGGGCCTTCTTTCAGCACCAGACCAAACTCATTCCAGAAGGTTTGATACTTCTCAGCATCATCTTTAGCCAGTTTTTCCAGCATCTGCAGTACACGCTTGGTGCAAGCACTACGCAGGTTCTGAGTAATGCGGTTATCCTGCAGAATTTCACGCGATACGTTCAGCGGCAGATCGTTAGAGTCAATCAGACCACGCACGAAGCGTAGGTAGGTTGGCATGAACTGCTCAGCGTCATCCATGATGAACACGCGCTGTACGTACAGCTTCAGGCCGTGTTTATGGTCACGGTTCCACATATCCCACGGTGCGTGCGATGGGATATACAGCAAGCTGGTGTATTCCTGCTTACCTTCCACACGGTTGTGGCTCCAGATCATTGGATCGGAGAAGTCGTGCGAAATGTGTTTGTAGAATTCTTTGTACTCGTCGTCAGAAACGTCGGCTTTGCTGCGGGTCCACAGGGCTTGCGCCTTGTTGATTTTCTCCCACTTCAGCTCGCCTTCGCTGCCATCTTCGTTATGCTCGCGAGTTTGGATCTCAACCGGCAGGCTGATGTGATCAGAGTATTTGCCGATGATGGTGCGCAGACGCCAGTCATCCAAGAACTCTTTTTCATCATCACGCAGGTGCAGAATGATGTCAGTACCGCGATCGGCTTTGGTGATATCGGCAACGGTATAGTCACCTTCACCGCTAGACTCCCAGAATACGCCCTCTTCCGGCTTAGCGCCGGCAGCGCGGGTGCGTACGGTCACTTTGTCGGCCACGATGAAGGCAGAGTAGAAGCCCACACCGAATTGACCAATCAGCTGGCTGTCTTTCGCTTGATCAGAGCCGATAGACTCCAAAAACGCTTTGGTGCCGGACTTGGCAATGGTACCCAAGTGATCAATCACTTCAGCACGCGTCATACCAATACCGTTATCACTGATAGTGATGGTGCCCGCGTCTTTATCTACAGACAAACGTACATGCAAGTCGCCCTGACCTTCATACAGATCGGGCTGAGACAGCGCACGGAAACGCAATTTATCCGCCGCATCGGAGGCGTTGGAGATCAGCTCACGCAGGAAGATTTCTTTATTGGAATAGAGTGAGTGGATCATCAGTTGCAGCAGTTGCTTAACTTCTGACTGAAAACCGCGCGTTTCTTGCGCTTTCATGGTGGTATCTTGTGACATTGCAAATCCTCGTATCAACAGATAGCAAAAAACTTCGATGTGAAATAAGTGGGGACAGGAAAATCAATTTCAAGGGGCTAATTTTGCTCGATTATTAAATTTCATCTGCAATTGGCGAATTAATACGCGCTGACGCACCATAGCGTAAAGATATGGCGTACAGATTTGCAGAATTTTGCCGGCGCGTGACGAGTACGCGGCAAGCCAGCCGGTAGATACCGGCAAGAAAATAAGACAAGAAAAAAGGAAGACCGAAGTCTTCCTTTTACATAATCAACACAATCAGAACTTGATGGGATGACGTCCGGCTAAAGAGTGAGACAGCGTTGTGCCATCCACCATTTCCAGCTCGCCGCCCACCGGCACGCCATGGGCGATCCGGCTAGCTAAGACACCGTGCATCGCACAAAGCTCGGCGATGAAGTTCGCTGTCGCATCCCCTTCCACGGTCGGATTGGTTGCCAAGATCACTTCACTGACTTGCTCTTGCGCCAAACGCTCTTCCAGCCGATCCAGACCAATATCATCTGGACCAATGCCATCAAGCGGCGACAAGTGCCCCATCAGCACAAAGTAACGACCAGAGTATTGCCCGGTCTGTTCGATCGCCTGAATATCGGCCGGACTTTCCACCACGCAAATCTGCTGGCTCTTTTGCCGACGCGGATTGCTACAGATAGTACACACATCCGCTTCGGTAAAGGTCCGACAATCGTTACAGTGGCCAATTTCCGACATCGCACGAGTGAGCGTCTGCGCTAAACGCATGCCCCCACTGCGATCACGCTGCAGCAGGTGGAACGCCATCCGCTGTGCGGATTTCGGCCCCACCCCTGGCAAGCAACGCAGGGCTTCCATCAGTGAATCTAAAAGCGGGCTGGTATTTGCCATCAGTCCGCCAATCAGAATGGCATCTTGAAGCCAGGTGGCAGCTGCATACCGCCAGTAACCTGCGCCATTTTCTCTTTCTGGGTTTCTTCGATACGACGAGCGGCATCGTTAAATGCTGCTGCGATCAGATCTTCCAGCATCTCTTTGTCGTCTTCCATCAGGCTTTCGTCAATGGTCACGCGACGGCAGTTGTGTGCGCCGTTGATGGTGACTTTGACCAGACCGGCACCAGATTCACCGGTCACTTCCAGCTGGGCAATCTCTTCTTGCATTTTCTGCATACGATCTTGCATTTGCTGGGCTTGCTTCATCAGGTTGCCAAGACCACCTTTACCACCAAACATAGTGCTCTCTCTTTTTAATCAGGGGTTAAGCCAAAAGCGGCAGAATTACAAATTGCGAAATTATAGCCACATTACCGCTGTAAGCTTACAACGGTCGGATGCTGTCATCTTCCAAATCTGCGCCGAATAAACGGCGCAGTTGCAGGATATTTTTATCATCCTGTAACGACTGGCGCGCCTGCGCCAGCTTTTCATCATAAATCGCCTGTCTAATCTCAAGCGGAGTCAGACGGGTTTTATCATCATTTTCGATAATTTCAAGCGTTACCGGAGCTCCGGCCAATTGGCTCAGCGCCTCGCTTAACTGTTCTTTGGCGCGATCAGTGTTCAAATGCCGCTGCGATGAGCGCAGTAACAAACGAACCTGCCCGGGTGCAGGCTCCTCTTTTACCGCATTTAAGGCCAGCTGTTCCACCAATTTCGCCACGTTCAGCTTTTCAATTTGCGCCGACCAGCTATCACGTTCACAGGCCTCTTGTGCCAGCTTCAGCGCCATTTCTGGCGTTTTTTCGTGCTCCAGTGACGAACGCACAACATCGGGTGTCACCACCTCTGGCGCTTCTTCCACTGGATTAACCGGCTTCCAGCGATAAGCTTCCGGCTTTTTGGCTTTGCTACTCACGGCGCTATCTGCCGTTCGCGGCCCCGCACTCGGACGCACTCGTTGCTCACCGGCAGCAGCTAAGCGCTCCAGTGGCGAAGGTTTATTCCCGGCCGGTCGCAGGGTTACGGCTGCTGCAACCGGCGTCGCTTTTTTTGTGCTAGTGCCCTCACCAGCCGAAGGCTCGGCATGCCGCTGACGACGCAGTTGCGCACGGGCTTGCAAGGCCTGTAACGCTGGCGAATCAGCACTTCCGGCAGGGAAGCCCGCAACTGGCGCGCTATCTCCCATTGGTGCAGGTACGGTAGCGCTAGGCTCCATTGCCGCAGACGCAGCAGCTGGTGGCATACTCGGCGCTACACGCCCCGCAGCGGCATGCGACGATGCTGGATACGACTGCGCTTGTGACGGTGGCATATGCGCTTGCTGCGTTTGCTGCGTTTGCTGCATTTGCATTGGCGCTTGCGCAGGCACTTGTGCAGGCATATGCCCACTTTGCATCGCCGATGCGGCTGGCATAGCGGCCGTGTTCACTGGTGCGGTGTGATGCGCTGGCGCTGTATTCGTTGGCGCAGTGTGAGTAGGTGCGCCATTCGATACCGGCGCACGGCTTGGACTCTGACCGGCTGCCGCCATGGCATCAAAAGTACCAGACGCTACCGGCGCGCTCACTTTTTTCGGATGAAAAGCCAATGCGCGCAGAAAAGTCATTTCAGTGCCGCTGCGACGATCCGGCGCTAACAGCAGCTCTTTACGGCCCACCAGCAAGGTCTGATAAAACAGTTGAATATCCTGCGGCGAAACGGTGCGCGCCAACTCACGCAAGCGAACGGCATACGGGTCGGCCTCTTCCAGCGTACCTGGCAGCAATTGCGCCATCGCCACACGATGTAAAATCGCCGATGTCTCCACCAGCAAGGCTTCCCAATCGGTACCTCGCTCGGCTGCTTGCTGCAACAGCAGCATAACCTGCTCGGCATCGCCGCGATGCAAGGCTTCGACCAACGCCAACGGCTGATCGGCATCCAAGGTGCCCAACATGTGGGAAACACCCGTGGCGGTCACGTCACCACCGCCCATGGCAATGGCTTGGTCAGCCAGACTGAGCGCATCACGCATGCTGCCTTCCGCTGCGCGCGCCAGTTGCAGCAATGCACGCGCTTCAAACGGGATAGCTTCAGCGGTCAGGACTTTTTCCAATTGGGCACGGATCTGATCCGGATCCAGCGCTTTTAGATGAAACTGCAAACAGCGCGATAAGATCGTCACCGGCAATTTTTGCGGATCTGTGGTCGCCAGCAAGAATTTCACGTACTCCGGCGGCTCTTCCAGCGTCTTAAGCAGCGCATTAAAGCTGTGACGCGAGAGCATGTGCACTTCGTCGATCAGATAGACCTTGAAGCGGCCTCGCACCGGGGTGTACTGCACATTATCCAGCAGCTCACGGGTATCTTCGATCTTGGTACGGGAAGCGGCGTCAATCTCCAGCAGGTCGACAAAACGCCCTTCATCAATTTCGCGGCAAGTTTCACACACGCCACATGGCGTAGCCGTGATACCGGTTTCGCAGTTCAGCCCTTTGGCGAACAGACGGGCGATAGAGGTTTTCCCTACCCCGCGCGTACCGGAAAAGAGATATGCATGGTGCAGACGGCCCAGCGATAAACCGTTCGCCAGCGCGGTCAGTACATGCTCCTGACCCACTACTTCTGCAAAATTATGGGGACGCCACTTACGGGCTAAAACCTGATAACTCATCGGCACCGGAAGACTGAATAAAACGAGACAGTAATACTATCACAGAAAGCAGAAAAACCGTGTCCCAACCGCAGACAGGCTTCTCACTCAAGTGATATTCACGATAAAAAAACAGGGGCTTTCTCGCGAAAGCCCCTGTTTTCTAGATTTTTATCCTAACGCGCACGGTTTAGTTACCGCCGCATATCCGGATTAATGACCTTCGAAGTCAACCAGACTGAAGGTATTGATGCCCATGCCTTCCAGACGCTTTTGGCCACCCAGATCTGGCAAGTTGATGATGAATGCAGCATCAGTCACTTCACCGCCCAAACGGCGGATCAGCTTCGCGGTCGCTTCAATGGTACCGCCAGTCGCCAGCAGATCGTCAATCACCAGTACTTTATCACCCGGAACAATCGCATCAACGTGCATTTCCAGTGTGTCAGTGCCGTATTCCAGCGCATAGCTTTCCGCGATCACTTCACGTGGCAGTTTGCCCGGCTTACGCACAGGAACAAAACCAACACCCATCTCCAACGCTACCGGCGCACCGAAGATAAAACCGCGTGACTCAGTGCCCACCACTTTGGTGAAGCCTTGATCACGATAGCGGTCAACAATCAGACGGATACTGGCAGCAAATGCCTCTGGAACTTCCAGCATGCTGGTCACATCACGGAACAAAATGCCCTGCTTCGGGTAATCCGCAATAGTTTTAATACTGTCTTTAATTAATTGACGTGTTTGCTCGGTCATATCAGTTAGTCCGCTGTACAGGAGGGATCCACAAAACCACACTCGGCATGCCGGCTCCCGCCCCGTCCCCTGACAAAAGAGGCCGTTGACACCATTGAGCCTGACCGCGTGCGCGCAGAATGAATTTCAAAAGAGCAGAATCTAGACAAACCGGAAGCAGATTGCAATGGGTTAAATTAAATCTCCGGCCTTCTGTCTACATCTTACCCATAGCAACTAAACTTTGATTGCGACCTGATCGCTTTCAGATAACCAACGCCACAATGACGCAACAAACAACTATTGCGCGCAACCTCATTAACGCACACCGAAAGTTGATTTGTAACACTATCTTGCAGCAGGTTGTGATTTGGGTCTCATACGTGTAAACGATGGTGTCTAAAAAAAAATACGCGTCCTGCACAACACAATAATTTATACACAGAGGTTAACGTGTCGATCAGCGAATCACTCAAACAACCCAAATCGTTTTATCTGATTTTTTCGGTCGAACTCTGGGAACGCTTCGGCTTTTATGGCTTACAGGGCATTCTGGCTGTTTATCTGGTCCAAGAACTGAAATTAAGTGAAACGCATTCATTTGCACTGTTTTCATCCTTCATCGCACTGGTGTATGGTCTGGTTGCCGTTGGTGGCTGGCTGGGTGATAAAGTGCTGGGCACTAAACGTCTGATTATCTTGGGTGCGCTCACCCTGATGGTTGGCTACGCGATGATTGCCTTTTCTGGAAATCATCTGATGTGGGTTTATCTTGGCCTAGGTACCATTGCCGTTGGTAACGGGCTATTTAAAGCCAACCCGTCGTCTTTGCTGTCCAAGTGTTATGACAAGCATGACCCGCGTCTCGACGGTGCTTTCACCCTGTATTACATGTCGATCAACATCGGATCCTTTGTCTCTATGCTGATCACCCCGTATCTGGCCTCTCGCTATGGCTGGAATGTGGCGTTCTCGCTCAGCGTATTGGGTCTGCTGCTGACCATCATCAACTTCTTGCTGATGAAAGGTTGGGTTAAGCAATACGGCTCAACACCGGATTTCGCACCAGTTAACCGTCGTCACCTGCTGTATGTGATTATCGGTACCGTGATTGCTTGCTTCGTTTCTGGTTGGGTACTGGAGCACATCATTGTGGCGCACATTGCACTGGCACTGGTTTCTGCCGGTATCATCTTGATTTTCATCCGTGAAACCTTTGCACTGACCGGTGCGGCACGCCGCAAAATGATCGTGGCCTTTGTGCTGATGCTGGAAGCGGTAATTTTCTTTGTGCTGTATAGCCAAATGCCGCTGTCGTTGAACTTCTTTGCCATTCACAACACCGTGCATAGTCTGTTCGGTATTGCCGTTGAGCCTGAGCAGTTCCAGTCACTGAACCCATTTTGGATCATGGCGGCCAGCCCAATCTTGGCCATTATTTATCACCGCTTAGGCGATAAATTACCGATGCCACACAAATTCGCAATCGGTATGATCTTGTGCTCCGGTGCGTTCCTGATCCTGTACATGAGTACTCTGTACGCCAATGCCGCAGGTCTGGTTTCCGCCAACTGGCTGGTACTGAGCTACTTGCTGCAAAGTGTTGGGGAATTGCTGATTTCCGGCTTAGGCTTGGCGATGGTGGCACAATTAGTTCCACAGCGTCTGATGGGCTTTATCATGGGGGCATGGTTCCTGACCTCAGCGGGTGCATCGGTCATTGCCGGTTATGTGGCGAGCCTGACTGCCACTCCGGGTGAAGTGAAAGATCCCCTGGTGTCACTGCATGTTTACGGCCATGTATTCTTGCAAATCGGTATTGTCACCGCAGTCATTGCTGTACTGATGGTGCTCACTGCGCCGCGTCTGAACCGCATGACACACAGCACTGCCGAGGAAGTCAAAGCCGCCTAAGACGCAGGCAAAGCCTTCTCGACTTTATCCTTTCGAGTCTTTTTTTGACTGGCGCTGTTCTGATAAGGAAAAGGCGAATAAGCGAAAGGATAGAGACAAACGACCACAACAAAAACGCCGGTATTTTACCGGCGTTTTTTTATCGCTATAACTCTCATCCATATGCACTCACCAAGAATCTCGGAGGATGAGTAAAAAGTAAGGCATTATTGATGTGATAAAGAGGCGATATAAAAAAGCTAGTCTTCAACCGGAATACGGCGAAACATCAGTAACAACACCAGCATCATGACGAACAGCGCCACTTTCAGCCACCAGTATGTCACCAGCGAAATACTGACCGCAAAACTAACGATAATAAACAAGGTCGCCCGTTGTTTCGCCTTACGTGGAATACTGCGCCGTGCATGCCACTGCTGCAACAAAGCCGCAAACGGCGAGCGGTACATCAGCCATTCATGCCAACGCGGGGATGAACGCGCAAAACAAAAACACGCTAACAATAAAAACGGTGTTGTCGGCAACAGAGGCAGCACCACGCCCAACGCCCCTAACACTATTGCCAGCCAGCCAACAATCAAATACACCCAGCGCACAGGCTCTCCTGTGTGGTCAATACACGCACAACGCTCTTACAGCGCATCGCCAGACGTTTATGCCAGCACCTTCATCCATGCCAACCAAGCGGGCAGCATAGTAGCTAAAAACAGCAGCAAAAAGACCACGACATACAATGCATTGAGTGGATCTTTAAATTCGGAACCCATACACCTGCCCTCTTTGACCTTGATTGGTTTATTCGGTGAACGTTGCTACATGAGTGACTAAATCAAGTGATAGCCAATATCACGCGCTCTGCGCGCTTTTGAGAATAGAACAGCCAATAGAACAATCACGTGCAAACATGGGTGGCTCACCCTATCCACAAGAGCACGTTAGTATTCTCTATAAGCATAAGCCGAATTAGCTCGGTACGCGTGCCTTAGCCGCGTGATATTGCAACGCCATATTGCCGCACGCCTCTTGAAATGGTCGCCCTGATATGGCCACCTAGCTGAATCGCACTGCCTCTGTCAGAGGATTGTACGGAGCAGCCACGGAATAACAACCGACAAAGCGTAAGGTTATTCGCACGCCACAGCGTAGATATTTTGGCCGTTTACCACCGGCAGAAAAACATCGAAGGAAGAGATAGCGAGCAAAGCAGTAGTACAACGTATCGGGCGTCGGAAAAGTAAGCAAAAGATGGGAAGATAAGCTCAACAGCAGACATAAAAAAACCGGTGCAAGCACCGGTTTTTTACAGACGGGTATAACTTCAAATTAGAAGTATACGCGCAGACCCAGACCAACTTTGTTGTCAGATTCGTTCTTAGAGCCTACAGAATCAGTTGCTGCATCATAGAATGCATCATACTTAGTCTTAACGTGAGCATATTCTAAGAAAGTAACAACAGATTTGCTGAAGTTATAATCAACACCAACAGTGTAGGTTTCTTCTTTATTCAGGCTTGCAACGTCACCGTTAGTATAGGCAACCAAACGGTCTTTATAGTCTTTCAGGTAGTAACCTGCATAAACTTTACCCATACCGTAGTTCCACTTAGTACCAAAGCCATACAGATCAGCTTTAGATTTATTCAGCCCAGAAATAGCATTGTCATGACGAGCCTGACCGAAATCGAACGCTACCGCGAAGTCACCAAATTCGTACTGAGAGCCAATACCCCAGATATTAGAATCTGCTTCACCGCTACGATTCAGTACATCACCATCAATAGTTAAAGAATCAGTGCCAGCATTATACTTTGCATAACCATAACCAGCATTCAGGGTCAAACCAAAATCAGAGGTATAAAAACCAGCTAAAGTATAAGCGTTGTTAATACCAGCATTGTTATAGTATTCGCCGCCACTGGTCTTAGAAAACTCTGCTGCACTGCCATCCGCTTGCATTGAGTAACTAGCTGCAGCTTTGAAGCCATTCACTTCAGCAGTTTCTACTTTAATGCTCTTAGAAACACGAGCCAAGAAGTTGTTACCAGACTTCTTAGTATCGTTTTCCATCTTACCGAAGTTCATTACACCACCATACTCATAGGTGTAATCAGACAGAGCAACATCATCAAATGGAGCAGTGATACGGCCGAAAGAAATCGCACCAATGTCAGCCATCTTAAAGCCGGCATAACCTTGACGGTTAGTCAGTTTGAAGTCCTTCTCCATGGTTTGAGTATCGTTACCGTATTCCAGATAACCAAACGCAGACAAACCGTTACCCAGGTCGTGGTTAACACCAATACCGAAGCGAGAACCTTCGTCTTCAAACTGAGCAGTTTTCTCAATACCTGAACGAGAAGAATCAGTATTCGCCCACAGACGGATAGAACCTTTCAGGTCAACAGTAGTACCGTCGTTGTTATAGATGGTTGCTGCGTTAGTTACGCCTGCAGCCAGCAGAGCTGGAACTGCCAGAGCCAGAATTGTCTTTTTCATATTATTTAGTCCACTGCCTTTTCTTTGGTTAATTTTTATATCTCAGCGCGGTATTTTTACCGTCACCGGATGATCCCTGTCACAAGCTCCAAGGCTGAGCATGCAACACCATTCTTTGGTTCGCGAGCAATGCTGACAGAAAGGATTTTTCCTGTCAAACCCCTGCAGAAAAATCGAAAAATCGTTTTAAATTCATTTAGATAATCCAAATCCCCTGCATTAAAAGCCCTGTTGGCGTCATACAAAAATCAAATTTTTTGAAGTTCGTCAGGAACTTTTAATGCAGAACATTATTCGTATTATCATTATTTTTCATATCCTATATAGGATATTATATCGAGTAATTCATTTACAATAATTTACTCTCACTATTTATTCACTAAATGAACACATTTTCAGGGCTTTTATTGCACCCATTGAATGAGTCGTGACGAACTTCACATATCCATTCAAAAGTCGAACTTGGCTCGGGAAAACGCCACCCGATACAGCCTCTCTCATTTCATACACGTGATACGGCTCACTTTTGCTAAACTAGCGGCTCAATGACGGAGTACCTGTGCATGCTAAGCCCTGATACCAAAGCTACTATTCGTAATGTTTATCGCGCCTTATCTAGCGCGATGCCCGGCTTTAAACCGCGCCAAGGGCAGCTACAACTGATCGCTGAAATTGCCAAAACGCTGGCCGGCGAACATGCCCCTAAACCACGAATTTTGGTCGCCGAAGCGGCTACCGGTATTGGTAAATCGCTGTCTTACTTGGTCGCCGCTATTCCCTACGCGCAAGCCAATAATAAAAAACTGGTGATCTCAACCGCTACAGTTGCGCTACAAGAACAGCTGGTTAACAAGGACTTACCGTTTTATGCTACGTATAGTAAGTTACCGTTTCATTACACATTGGCAAAAGGTCGGACGCGCTACTGCTGTGCACACAAGCTAGCCAACAGCAGTCAAGCCGATTCTCAACTCGCGATGTGGGAAACGCCACCGCAGCCTGAAGAGGTAAAAAAACTGCAAGCGATGCATGATGCGTTGCAAGATGGTAGTTGGAATGGCGATCGCGATAGCTGGCCTGAACCGGTAGCAGACAGTTTGTGGCAACAAATAGCCTCGGAGCGCCATCATTGCAACATGTCACTAGCGGCGCACCGTCAATGCCCGTTTCAGCGCGCACGCGCTGATCTGCTTACACACGATGTGATCGTGGCAAACCACAGTCTACTGATGGCTGATTTGGATCTGGGCGGCGGCGCAATTTTGCCTGAGCCAGAAGATACCCTGTATGTCATTGATGAAGCACATCATCTACCTGATGTGGCGCGTGAGTTTTTTGCTGTGCAGCTCCCACTGCGCCAAAGTGCGCTGTGGGCTGAGCGGCTCAATCAGCAAAGCAGTAAATTACTCAGCATCCTAACCACTGGCCGAGCTCAAGAGCTGGTGAATCGACTGCGGCAAAGCCTGACCGACATGATCCCCGCATTACGTCAGCTTATGCAAATTATTGAGCATTCAGAGCAGCAATTTAGTGCAGATAACATTTGGCGCTTTCCTTTAGGAGAAGTACCGGAAGGGTTTCGGCCGCTATTTGACGAACTCAAACTCTCTAGCCGCAAAGCAAATCAGACGCTCGGTATTTTGCTCGATCAAGCCACAGAGCTGGTGCGCAATGACGCATCACAAAATGCCCGTGTAGAGCCGATATTGGCCGAGTTTTCGCCTTATCTAGAGCGGATGAATATGCTGGAGCGCTGTTGGACTGCCATGAATAAAGAAGAGCATCCTTCAGCCGCACCTTTTGCCCGTTGGCTAGCACGTGATCCCGAAAATCATGACATTTTGGTGGCCGCCTCTCCGCTAGAAATTGGTGGCAAGTTAGACGGCTTATTATGGAGCCGCTGCGCGGGGGCCGTACTGTGCTCGGCGACCCTGCGTGCATTAGGAAAATTTGACTATTTTTGCCGTCAGGCCGGATTGGGTAATGCCCGCGATGTGGTGCATTTGGCGCTGGCATCACCGTTTGACTACCCTAATCGTAGTCAGTTACTGATCCCCAATATCACCACCGAACCTGCAGATGAAAACTTCACCAAAATGCTGATTGAGACGCTACCAGATTACCTTAATGGGCAATCGGCCAGTCTGATTTTGTTCGCGTCATATTGGCAAATGAATCAAGTGGCCGCCGGTTTGCGTGACAAAGGTTTGAGCCTGCTGGTTCAAGGTGAAGCATCCCGTGATGCACTATTAACCTTACATAAAATGCAGTGTGATGGCGGCAAACCCAGTATTTTACTCGGCACAGGCAGTTTCTCCGAAGGTCTGGATTTACCCGGCCATTATCTGACGAACCTGATTATCACTAAGCTGCCGTTTGCTGTGCCCACATCGCCACTGGAGCAGGCTTATGCCGAGTACATCACGCATAAAGGCGGCAATCCGTTTTTGCAAATCACCGTGCCAGAAGCCAGCCGCAAGCTGGTACAATCGGTCGGGCGCTTGATCCGTACCGAAGAGGATACCGGACGAGTGATCCTGCTCGACCGGCGGGTGATCACGCGCCGCTACGGTAAAGCCCTGCTCGATGCCTTACCACCATTAAAGCGCGTAGTAGAATATTAATAGTGGAATATTACATGCGGTGGTCGCTGTGTTACAGAGGCTACCATCCTACGGCTTCTTTATTATGCTGACCTGAATGCGAAGAGAGTGACGGTATGTCGTTAACAGCCCGCCTGAAAAATGCGTTATCCGAGCTTGAAAAGGCCGCCATCGAAGCCGATCGCTTGCAAACAGAGCGCCCACGTTTTGCGCCAGCGCTATTTAAATGCCACAGCCCACGTCTGACCGATTGTGTGCGAGAGCTGGAGCAGAATTTAAATCAGCTGGAACAGCTGCACTCTGCGCAACAAGCAGGATTTTTAGCTGAAACCATCACAGCACAGTTTTCCGCATTACAACGGGAGCTGTCGACGCAATCACTGCGTAAAAAAGAAGTCGCAGCGGCTAAACGAACCAATACCGGCAAACATATTGATCTGTATGATGACTTGGCGCGTCATCAAGATTATGAACGCCGGCTCAATGACATGATCCGAGTACGGGAAGCCAAATTAGGTAGCTGCGTGACCTTGCAACAACAGCAAACGCTGCAGCAGGAGATTGCAGCGTATGAAGGTCGTCTATTTCGCTGCCGACAAGCATTGAAAAAAATCGAATTACGCATTCAACGCCGCGAAGAAAAACTGATGCCCTAACCTGACAATCTCCTCACATTTATTCATCAGCAACTATACTTACAGCCTATAGCCTAAGGCTATTTCCTTTGCCATTGGCGCTTGCGGGATCAACGCGTTACGCCAATCTACGACACCAATGGCATAGCCTATCGATTTGTATACCCAAACAACGTGAAGTTGCAGGTAGGCGGCAAGTGAGTGCATCCCGATGAGCATAGGCAAACGATGTGATTGGGATGAACGAACGTAGCCAACACCGCTACAGCTTCAAGTAGGAAGGGTATAGTGACTTAATTTGTGGTTGCGAGGTTCATCATGGGCATCATTTCGTGGATTATTCTCGGCTTGATCGTCGGTATTCTGGCCAAATGGATTATGCCAGGGAAAGATGAAGGTGGTTTTATCATTACCGTGGTTTTGGGTATCATCGGCGCGCTGGTCGGTGGCTATCTGAGCCAAATTCTCGGCATCGCCACCATGACCGGATTTAATATCAAGAGCCTGATATTCTCCGTGATAGGTGCGCTGTTAGTACTGTTTATCTACCGCAAAGTTAAAGGTTAATTTTGGCCGGCAAGCCCCAATTGCTAGCCGACAGGGAGCAATAATGAGTCTGGAAAACGCACCGGAAGAGATCCAACTGGCAGTTGATCTGATTTATCTGCTGGAAACCAATGAGGTCGATCCCAAAACCGCACTGGCCGCACTGGAGTTTGTGAAAAAAGATTTGCTGGCCAAACTGGCCGTCACACCAGCGACATCAACGGTTTAATCATCCAACTCTGAGTGATAGCGGTATCTGACAATCGGTATCAACAAAAACGGCCAGCAATCATCATGCTGGCCGTTTTTACATTTAGCGTTTAACCGCATATCTCTATGCGCACTTTATACGCCGAGAGACGCTTTAGAGTGCCGCTGAATCCTGACTTCCATCGACCTTTTTCGCAGGGTTGCCTTGAGGCAAACACTCTGTGGTGGAATGGAATTTCACCTCTTCTTGAGCCGGTGAGTTCAGGTTCTTCACATAAATATCCATCTGATTGAAGGCAATCTCGATGTTATTTTCACGGAACAACTGATCAATACGGCGGTTCAACTCGTCGACCGCAAAGCTGCGATCGCGCAGTTCACGCACATACACCCGCAATTCATGATCCAATGTGCTAGCCCCGAAGGTCAGGAAGAAGACCATTGGCTCAGGCTCATTCATCACCCGTGGATTTTCACGTGCCGCTTGCAGCAGCAACTTGCGCGTCAACTCCAAATCTGAACCATACGCGACCCCAACACGCACAATCACGCGCGTAATGGTATCGGTCAGAGACCAGTTTTGCAGACGCTCAACCACGAAGTTTTTGTTCGGGATGATCACTTCTTTACGGTCAAAGTCCGTCACCGTAGTCGCACGAATACGAATTTTGCTTACTGTGCCGGAGAAGTTACCGATGGTAATGGTGTCACCAATACGGATCGGACGCTCAAACAGCAAAATCAGGCCAGCCACGAAGTTCGCAAAAATCTCCTGCAAACCGAAACCCAGACCGACCGACAGACCGGTTGCAATCCACTGCAGCTTATCCCACGACATACCAATCGCGGACAGCGACAGCATCACCCCAAGGCCGGTGATGACATACGACAGCATGGTCGTAATGGCGTAAGACGCGCCCTGCCCCAATTGCAATTTGGACAGCACCAGCACTTCCAGCAAGCCCGGTAAGTTTCGGGTCAAGACGTAGGCCACCACCGCAAACACTATCGCAATCAGCACATCACGCAATGTGATCGACACCGCCACGCCATTCGCGTCAACGCCGTTATGCCACAAGGTCACGCTGTCGAGGTAGGAAATCACGGTCACCAAATCGGACCATAACCAGTAAAACGCGCCGAGGAAAACCAAGAACAGCGCCATGTTAGACAAACGTAATGACTGCTGGTTAATTTGCTCCAGCGCCATAGGCTGTTCATCAATGATTTCGCCGCCTTCCGCATTTTCATGCACTTTTTGCTGGCGACGCGCCATCGCACGGCGATAGGCCAAACGGCGAGCCGCAACGGCCAAACCACGCAGCGCGGTTTCGTGTACCACCCACCACAACATGACCAGATAGAAGCTATCAATCAGCTTGGCGGTCAGTTTCAGCGCGGTGTAGTAGTAACCCAACGCAACCAAGGCAATCAGAGCTACTGGCGCCAGCATGATGGCGAACATCACCAACAAGCGCAGCAGGCTATTTCCATTTTCATCAATGCGCGAACGGGAGATTGGATAGATCAGGAACACCATCACGATCAGCATCGAGATAGTGATCACCTGTCCAATCGCATCGTCGGCCAGCGTTGACGGATCCAATTCACCAATGGTGGAAACCAAAATCAACGGCACCACAGCCATCGCGATATAATGCAATGAACGGCGGAAGTGATTGATTTCCGACTCATGCCGGTTGAAGTGCGTCTCGGCAATTCCACCCGGCTTTAAAATGCGCGCCAACATCCCAAAGGCCAGATAGGCCAGGGCAAAACGCAACGTCAGGTGCCAGATAATCTGCGGACTGGCCAGATTGCTGTAGATAAACAGCATGCCGATGCTAAGAACAATCAGCGTGCCAGGGATCTCTTGCAGCAGCGTCAACAACAAGGCTTTTGGCGTGTGCAGCTGAGTATCGCGCCGTAACTGGCCGATATCAGACTCCAAACCTTGCAGGTGTTTGACGATGTCTTTACGTCGCCAAATGATCAAGCCCGCCATGATCAACATCGGGATCACGATAAACAGCAACGGTAACTGTTGGCTTATCCATTTACCCACATGCACATCATCAATAATACCCTGCGCCTGATAGAACATGGCCGCCGGCAGACCCCATATCCAGGCCCAATCCAGTGGCTTATTACTGGTTACCCAGAAAATTTGCTGTTGCAGGGTGTTTTGCAAGCTACTGTTCACGCGAATCAACTGTTGCTGATTAAGCTGTAAGTTAATCGCCAGATTCAGCTGATTACCTAGCTGCTTATTCAGTTGGTCCAGAAGCTCTTTACGCGCATCCAGTACCATCATCAGATCTTTGCGGATCACTTCGTTAGCGTTGGCATCACCGTTTTGCTGCAGCAACTGATCAACATAGGTTTTCGGTTGATACAGCTCATCACGCTGGCGGTTAACCTCGAACTGTTGCAAACGCAAATCTGCAATTTTCTCTTCCAGGTTTTTCGCCAATGCAGCATCTGGCAGCATTTGACGCTGCTGATACAAGATACGGGATAACAACAAGCTGCCTTTCAGAACCGAAATTTGCTCGTTGAGGTTGCGCTCCGTCTGAGTCACGTTATCCAGCCAGTTTTTAACCTTGATGTTCTCTTGCACCATGGTATTAACTTGCTGGGTTGCGCTGATCAGGTTCTGGCTCAGTTGCTGGTTTTTGTCTTGCTCTTTTACCACCAGCGGATTGAGCGCTTTAGCGGAGGCGTTGTCAGTCACACCGGCATCCGCCACAGTCTGCTCAGATTGCGTCAGGCGATTGCTGTTAATCTGCTGCTGTAACAACTGCACCAGAGCTTCATACTGGTTGAGCTTTTCTGTAAAGATATCCCGCTGTTTTTGCGCGATATCTTGCAACGTTGTGTTGGTATCCAGCTCTTTTTGTCGACGCTCCAACTGAACGTTCAACAACGCCATTTCAGTATTCAGCAGCAGTTTGCGGCTGCTCGACAGCTGTTCTTGATCGGCAGATACTCCATTGAGAATGTTACGAATATCCTGAATTCGCTGGTAGGCCTTACTCATGGCCGCTTGCGCCCGCTCTGGCAGCGTCTGCATAGAGATCAGCTGGCTATTGACCGCCGACAGCTGCTCTTGGTCACGCTGGGTATCGCTCAAGGTACTGGTGAGCTTTTTCTCTAATTGAGACAAGCTCATGCGCTCAAGCTGCTTTTGCTGCTCTTCTTTATCCATGCCACTGCGCAATGCGGTCAGCTCAGACATCAGTTGTTTAATCTGTGCCGGCGCTTTGTCGTATTGGGTTTGGATATCACGGATCTTTTCTTTTTCTTTGTCTATTTTGTCCAAAAATGACAAGACCTGCTCATACTCCGTTTTCTGAGCAGTTTGCGCTGGCGTCAGCTTTTCCTTTTTCGCCAAAGCGTCTAGTTTGGTCTGGACTTCAGACTCCTTGGGTAACTCAAATGCCACTGATGCAGTGACTGATGCAGCAACACTGCCAGCACTCCACAGCAGCGCAAATAGCATAATCATGATCCCAGCGCCATAGCGTAGCGCACGGGTATCCGATAGAGAAAAAGGGCGGAGATTCAAGGTCATAGCCTCTTCAGAACACCATCAACACAAACAAAGAATGGCTACGTAGAATACCAGAACTCATCGGACATCCGGTAATCATTTTGTGTCACCGTGACCGCTATGTTATGGCAACAAAACCGCCGCGAAATCAAAACACGATGTAAACTTAAAGGCAGTATTAGGCATGGTAATGCAGTGCGAATTTAGCCCCACACTCGAAATATCCAGTTACGTTTTTAAGCGTTAAGCAATAATGTTAAAAATCAAAAAGATGAGACATTTTATCACACAAAAATATCCTGTCTTTATGGGGATCTATTCAATTACGATAATTAACACTTGTGTTGGGCATCACAAATTCGTTTTATATGCGTCTTTAAAGAGCCACAAGCTACAACGTTTTAAGAGGAGTGCTAACAAGCCATGCACGACGTCAACACTACAAAAGAAGAACCTGGGACCGGTCTAAAGCGTGATCTAAAAGCACGTCACCTGACCATGATTGCTATTGGTGGTGCAATTGGTACCGGGTTATTCGTTGCCTCGGGGGCCACGGTTGCGCAAGCCGGTCCCGGTGGTGCGTTAGTTGCTTATGCCGTAATCGGCATGATGGTTTTCTTTGTAATGACGAGTCTGGGTGAGATGGCGGCGTTTATGCCCGTCTCCGGCTCTTTTTCGACGTACGGCACTGAGTTTGTTTCTCCGGCCATGGGTTTCGCGCTCGGTTGGAACTATTGGTACAACTGGGCAGTGACCATTGCGGTTGAGTTAACAGCATCTTCGATAGTGATGGCGTATTGGTTTCCATCGGTCCCCGGCACAGTGTGGAGTGGGATCTTTTTGGCCATCATATTCTTCCTGAACTTCTTCTCCGTAAAAGGATTTGGTGAAGGTGAATATTGGTTCTCGATGGTAAAAGTGGCTACGGTCATTATCTTTATTATCGTGGGTCTGCTGATGATTTTCGGCATTCTCACTGACCGTGGCGCCGATGCTGGTTGGGCGACCTTCACCATGGGTGATGCGCCGTTTGCCGGTGGTCTACCTGCGATTATCGGTGTTGCGATGATTGCCGGTTTCTCGTTCCAAGGTACCGAGTTAGTTGGGGTTGCCGCCGGTGAATCTGATAATCCAGGCCGCAATATTCCTCGCGCCATCAAACAAATTTTCTGGCGGATCTTGCTGTTCTATGTGCTGGCCATTTTCCTGATTGGTTGTTTGATCCCGTATACCAGCCCAAGCCTGCTGCAAAATAACGTGCAAGATGTGGGCATGAGTCCATTTACTCTGGTATTCCAAAATGCGGGTTTGGCGTTCGCGGCAAGCGTGATGAACGCAGTGATTCTGACTGCTATTCTGTCCGCCGGTAACTCGGGGATGTATGCCTCCACCCGTATGCTGTACAACATGGCTCTGAGCGGTATGGCACCGAAAGTCTTCGGCAAACTGACGCCGAACGGTGTACCACGTAATGCGCTGTATGCCACAACGGTGGTCGCGGGTCTGTGCTTTTTCAGCTCCATGTTCGGTAACCAAACAGTCTACTTGTGGCTGCTGAATATTTCCGGCATGAGTGGTTTTATCGCTTGGCTGGGGATCTCAATTTGCCATTACCGTTTCCGTAAAGGTTTTCTGGCCCAAGGCCATTCGTTGGATGAACTGCCGTACAAAGCAAAATGGTTCCCATTTGGTCCGATTTTCGCTTTTGCCCTGTGCTTGTTCGTCACCTTAGGCCAAGACTACCAAGCCTTCAGCGCGACGCATGTCGACGTACAAAGCTTGGCCGCCACTTATATCGGGATCCCGCTGTTTGTGCTGGTATGGCTGATTTATCGGATTAAGAACAAGAGCCGCTTGGTACGCTACGAAGATATGCGCTTCCCAGGTGTACGTGCGGTGCAACCACAAAGTGAGCAACCACACACTGCGGATAGCAACGAGACCAAATAAGTGTACGTGTTGCCCTTGCTAAGTTAACGATAAAGGCCGCTCATGCGGCCTTTATGTTTTCCTCTCATCCATCTTTATATTGCTCTATTTTTGTTCTCTTTAATGATTCAACGTTTGATCAGCTCTCGACGATGAATTTCACCAACAGATAAGTGATATGTACATGCGCTAGTAAAAGGTAGGCGCAATAGCGGGCTACCTGTATAGATGGTGCAATGTGTTGCATGTATGCACCATAAAGGTGCATAGGCATAGTCATCAGCACTGCTCTCACTCACGCAAACTTCACTTATCCAGCCAGTTCAACCCTCTCCCCACTTAAACACAGATAAAATCAGCCCGTCATTCAGCTCAACATAATGTCCACATTGTTCAAATTGCCTACGCCATGATGTTCGTGTGAGTTGGGTTATGGCGATATTTACCACACATTCACCGGCATGACAGAGCAAGAATGTCTGCTACTCCATCTTTTATCCGCTTAACTGCCTTTGCATCTGAACAGGTCGCCACTCATAAATAAAACATTTTTAACACCACGTTCATCTTTGGCATACATTGTGCGTATATCACCGTAGTCAGGTCATCCTGTTAACAAGAAGGGAACAGCATGAAACTTATTACTGTGATCATCAAACCGTTCAAATTAGAGGATGTCCGTGAGGCTCTTTCTGCATTAGGAGTTCAAGGGCTAACTATCACTGAAGTTAAGGGATTTGGTCGTCAGAAAGGCCATACCGAGTTGTACCGTGGCACCGAGTATGTGGTGAATTTTCTGCCAAAGGCAAAAATTGAAATCGCCATCTCCGATGACCAGCTGGATGCGGTGCTGGATGCCATTCAAAAATCGGCCTACACCGGAAAAATTGGTGACGGCAAAATTTTTGTCTGCGAATTACAACAGGTGATCCGGATCCGTACCGGTGAAACTGACGACGCTGCACTTTAAGTGCGCTGTTAAGGAGAAAAAGATGATGACGCTCTCTACACGCATGCTCACAGCGACCGCCGGTCTCACCGGCTTGCTCACCCTACCGGCCGCCATGGCCGAAACTGCCGCGCCAGTGATTAATAAGGCCGATGATGTTTGGTTGTTGGTCGCCAGTGCGATGGTGATCCTAATGTCACTGCCCGGTCTAGCCCTGTTTTACGGTGGGCTGGTGCGCTCTAAAAATATGTTATCGGTACTGGCTCAAGTGTTTACCGTGTTTGCTGCGATCACCGTACTGTGGATTGTGTACGGTTACTCGATTGCCTTTACCGAAGGCAATGGCTTTTTCGGCTCGTTCGATAAAGTGCTACTTAAAGGGGTCACGCCGGATTCGTTGGCAGCAACCTTCAGCAAAGGCGTCGCCGTACATGAACTGCTGTATGTGGTATTCCAAGGCGCGTTTGCCGCAATCACCTGCGGTCTGATTGTCGGTGCGTTTGCCGAGCGCATGAAATTTGCCGCGGTACTACTGTTTTGCGTGGTCTGGTTCACCCTCTCTTATCTGCCGATGGCGCACATGGTCTGGTACTGGGCGGGTCCTGATGCCTATACCAGCGCAGAAGCGGCGACTGCCGCAACCGCAACGGCCGGTTATCTGTTCCGTCATGGCGCGCTGGATTTTGCCGGAGGCACGGTCGTACATATCAACGCTGCAGTGGCTGGATTAGTGGGCGCTTACATGGTCGGACGGCGCGTAGGTTTCGGGCGTGAAGCCATGAAGCCACACAGTTTGACGATGACCATGATTGGAGCCTCTTTACTGTGGTTTGGCTGGTTTGGTTTCAACGCCGGTTCAGCACTGGAAATGAACGGCACCGCAACCTTGGCCTTTGTGAATACATGGGGTGCAACCGCCGCTGCTACTCTGTCATGGCTGTTTGCTGAGTGGATATTAAAGGGCAAACCCTCTTTACTGGGCGCAGCGTCAGGCGCAGTCTCCGGTCTGGTCGCGATTACTCCGGCCTGCGGATTCGTCGGTGTCGGTGGTGGGCTGATTATCGGTTTGCTGGCCGGTATTGCCGGTTACTGGGGCGTTCATGCGCTCAAACGCTGGCTGAGTGTGGACGATGCGCTGGATGTATTCGGCGTACACGGTGTCTGCGGTATTCTGGGCGCAATTTTAACGGGCGTGTTTGCCGATCCTGCGCTTGGCGGAACCGGTGTGTGGGATTATGTCACTAATAGCGTTGCCCCATACGCAATGTGGGAGCAGGTGAAAATCCAAGCACTGGGTGTTGGCATCACTATCCTGTGGTCTGGCGTTGTGGCTCTGATTTGCTACAAACTGGTCGACTTGGTGGTAGGCCTGCGCGTAGCAGAAGAAGACGAACGCATTGGGCTGGATGTCACTACCCATGGCGAGAATGCTTATAACCAGTGATTTAATCGGTCATGGTGCACGTAAGATTGTATGTAAGTGGCAACTTACCCACTATGCGCTTTAAGTGATGCTACATGACATTCCATTAAGCGAAATCTACGTTGATAAGTTTAATGATCCCTGCAGAGATGCCCTATCCGGCATCTCTGCTCTATTTTGCAGCTCAGACTCTACCCACTATTCCACTGGTACGCATATCACTCGCGCACACTGCCATTGCAGGTAACCGCTAGTCGCAGAGCGAAGTTGATGCTAACTCACGCACAAATTCGCGTTTGATGGTGGTCGGGGTAATGTAGAACACGGTCACGGCATCACCGCTCTGGGTGTAGGCAGCACGAAAGTTGACCTTATCGACCACCACTTTATATTCCTGAATGGTCAGCTGGTGTCTTTTCAAATCGTAAGCCGGTTTTATTTTATGCGGACGATGCAAAATGATCTCCGGTAATACCGTGTGCACATTGTGTTTTACGGCCGCTTCGTACTGCGCATATTTTCTGAAAAAGCGCTGCAGGTACTTATTGTCTTCCAACTCGATAGTTAACATCATCGGCACTTATGCTCGTATTTACACTCATCATTGACTCTTTGATCAGTATACGCCGCCGGAGTGCACCCTTAGACTCAGTGAATTGTTATAAATGATAAGTGATGATGTGCGGATTTATCTGGGCCGCACAGGCGTTCATGGTCTCGCTGCCGTAGCACAAGCTTACGGCAGCGGTGAGGTTATGAGGTTTTAAGCGTTGAATATTTCGTCTTAAATGACGGGTTAAATATCAAACTGCAAAACGTGCTCGTCTTGCGGCTCTTTCCAGATAGCTTCTTTGATATCGCTGATACTTAACGACGGATTACAAATCTGCATAAAGCGCAGCACATAAGCCCGCTGATACTGTGCGCGGCGTACAGCTAACCACGCGGTATTCGGGGTGAACAGGTGGCTGGCATTCAACTGCACCAGATCGGTGTCCTTGCGTGGGTCAAAGGCCATCGAGGCCATAATCCCGACCCCCATGTCTAGCTCGACATAGGTTTTGATGACATCAGCATCTTGGGCACTAAGCACCACATCGGCGGTTACGCCAGCTTGGGCAAATGCCGCATCAATACGGGAGCGCCCCGTTAAACCGGGGTAATAGGTGATCAACGGGTACGCCGCCAGCACTTCGTGAGTCAGTACCGGCTCATGCACCAAAGGATGGTTTTTCGGCACCACCACTGAGTGATACCAGCGATAATATTCAAAGCACACCAAATCAGGATGCTCATTAACCCGTTCACTGGCGATGCCAATATCCACTTCACCGCTTAGCAATAATGACACTATCTCATCAGGACTAGCTTGATTGACGCCTAGCTGCACTTTCGGAAACAGCGGACGGAACTCTTTAATCACCCCAGGTAATGAAAAACGGGCTTGCGTGTGCGTGGTGGCGACACGCAGATAACCGCTATCGGTAGCCGAATACGACGAAGCCAGACGCCGGATATTTCCGGCATCAGTCAACATACGCTCGACAATCACCAACAACTCTTTACCCGGATCAGTCATGCCGAGCAGGCGTTTACCGCGCCGGATAAAAATCTCGATCCCCAGCTCTTCCTCAAGATCCTTGATATGGCGGCTCACACCAGACTGCGAGGTGAACAACGAATTTGCCACCTCGGTCAGATTGTAATTACGACGGGCCGCCTCGCGGATGATCCTGAGTTGCTGGAAATTCATGCGGCTTTTTCTCCCTGTGTGCCAGCGGCAGAACGGCTCACATCCTGAGCGTTACTGTCCGGATAAATATGTACTCGCTGCGGGCATAAACGCACCCGACTCCCCGAGGCCAAACCGAGGCGGCTGAGCTGATCGCGATTCATCTCGACCTCAATCACCGCCTGACGGCTGTCTGTTACCTCAGTGATAAATTCCACCCGAGTCACAGCGCCCAAACGCAACAAACGACTGACGCGCGCCGGAGTGCCTACGTTAACATCTGCCGGTAAAACTTCAATATCATGTGGCCGGACAAACGCCACCGCTTGCGAGCCAAACGCATAATCAAGGGCGCTGCTGGCAGGCAAAACATGACCATCAAAGTGGATCTGCTGGCCCTGAATTTGCGCCGGTAGCAGATTGACCGTACCGAGGAATTGATGCACAAACGGTGTAGCCGGTGTTTCATACACCTCTTCCGGTGAGCCAATCTGCTCCACCTGCCCTTTATTCATCACCACGATGCGGTCAGCCACTTCCAACGCTTCTTCCTGATCGTGAGTCACAAATAAACTGGTGACATGCAATTCATCATGCAGTTGACGCAACCAGCGGCGTAATTCTTTGCGCACCTGCGCATCCAGTGCACCAAACGGCTCATCCAGCAACAAAACCTGCGGCTCAACCGCCAAGGTACGCGCCAGAGCCACACGCTGACGTTGCCCGCCCGATAATTCATTCGGATAACGCCCCGCCAAATGGCCCAAGTGCACCAGTTCTAACAGAGTATTCACTTTACGCCGAATCGTTGCTTCATCAGGACGCAATTTACGCGGCTTAACACGCAAACCAAACGCCACGTTTTCAAACACTGACATATGACGGAACAGCGCATAGTGCTGAAAAACAAACCCTACTTGACGATCACGAGCCGTCAACGCCGACACATCCTGCCCATTGAGCAGAATCTGGCCGCTATCTTCTTGCTCTAAGCCGGCAATAATACGCAATAACGTGGTTTTCCCGCACCCAGATGGCCCCAGTAACGCCGCCAACTCACCGGAGGGAAAGGTCAGGTTGATATCATGCAACGTAGCAAAACCATTAAACGCTTTTTGAATATGTCTGACTTCAACGCTCATCATTGCGCTCCTTTGAGCAACTGGGCTTTTTGCCGCTCACGCAGCCGATCAATCACGGTTTCTACTGCCAACGTAATCAGGCCAAATCCGGCCAACAAGCTGGCCACCGCAAAGGCAGCGGAGAACTGGTATTCGTTGTATAAAATTTCGATATGCAGTGGCATGGTATTGGTCATGCCACGAATATGGCCGGAAACCACTGACACCGCGCCAAACTCACCCACCGCACGGGCCGTACAGAGCAACACGCCGTACAGTAAACTCCAGCGGATCCCCGGTAAGGTAACGCGCCAAAACATCACCCAACCGTTGGCACCCAACATGATGGACGCTTCTTCTTCGTCCACGCCTTGTGATTGCAGTAACGGCAGCACTTCACGCGCCACAAAAGGCACCGTAATAAAGGTGGTCGCCAGTACGATTCCCGGGGTGGAGAAGATAATTTTCCAATCCATATATTCCAGCCAGGAACCAAACCAGCCTTGACTGCCAAACAGCATCACAAACATCAAGCCAGCCACTACCGGCGAGACTGAAAAAGGCAGATCAATCAACGTCAGCAGTGCTTGTCGACCTGGAAAACTAAAACGCGCAATCGCCCATGCCGCAGCCACCCCAAACACAATATTCAGCGGTACCGACAGTAACGTCACCGACAGCGTTAATAGCAAAGCAGATATCGCATCACTGTCACTTAACGCGGCCCAATAATTGCCCAGCCCTTTGCTCAGCGCCGAGACAAAAATGGTTACCAGCGGGATCACCAAGATCAACGTAAACCAGAGTAATGCGATGCCGATAAGAACATAACGCACCCACGGTGATTCAGATTGGCGCGCACTCATAAACGATCCTCCTTGATCCCTTTACGGCTCCATGCGTGCAGTTGATTGATCAGCAGCAGTAGGATGAACGACACTCCGAGCATCACCACGGCGATGGCACTGGCTCCTGCATAGTCATATTCTTCCAGATGGCTCATGATCATCAGCGGGGCGATTTCCGATACCATCGGGATATTCCCTGCAATAAAAATCACCGAGCCGTATTCGCCAATGGCGCGGGCAAACGCCAAGGTAAAACCGGTAATAATGGCCGGTAACAAGGCTGGGAAGATCACGCGGATAAATGTTTGAGCGCGGGTAGCCCCTAAGCAAGAAGCCGCTTCCTCTAACATGGCTTCATGCTCGCGCAGCACCGGCTGTAAGGTGCGCACCACAAAGGGCAGCCCGATAAAAATCAGTGCAATCACAATGCCGGTTGGGTTAAAGGTCAATTTCACCCCATGCGGCTCCAGCAGATGACCAATCACACCATTGCCCGCAAATACCGCGGTCAATGCAATGCCAGATACCGCGGTTGGCATCGCAAACGGTAAATCCACTAAGGCATCCACCAGCTTCTTACCGGGAAACTCATAACGCACCAACACCCACGCCAGCAAAACCCCAAACAGGGTATTGAGAGTGGCAGCTATAAATGCAGCGCTAAAACTGAGTCGATAGGAGGCCAGTACGCGCGGTTCGGTTACTACCGCCCAAAATTCGCTCAATGACAGGTGTGTAAAGCTGTAGATCACCAACGCTGACAGCGGTAACAGCACTATCAGCCCCAGATACAACAAGGTAAAACCCAGTGTGGGCCCCATCCCTGGAATTACGGTAAATGAACGAACGGCCATCAAACTCTCCCGCGCTATGCTGCCACACCCTGTGGCCCCTGCTCCTGTCACGCTACTATCGCGCGCGGCTTATCGGGGGAGAAATAAGGAAAATATCTTTCTTTTCCCTGTTTTCAGCTAAAGGCGGGAATCGCCATAAAAAAACGGCGCGTTATCGCGCCGTGGAATGAGATATAACGATTTGGTTGTTCAAACACTGGCTGACGTAATGCTACTTACGCCAGCAATGTATACCTATCGTGTGTGCCTGACAGAGAACCTTGCGTTTATTGGTTGACCGAAAAGGAAGAAACGAACTGCCGTTAACCTCCTGGCGTATAAATTTGGTCAAAAACGCCGCCGCGTGCGAAATGCACTTTCTGCGCCTGCTCCCAATTGCCAAACAGATCTCGCACCGTAAACAGATTAACGGCACCAAATTGGTTCGCAGTTTCCTTGGCAACTTGCGGGTCAGTTGGGCGATAGTAATTTTTGGCCGCCACGCGCTGGGCTTCTGGCGAGTAGAGATAGGCTAAATACTCTTTTGCGACTGCCTCGGTCCCACGTTTTTGCGCCACTTTATCCACCACCGCCACCGGCGGCTCAGCCAACACCGAGACCGATGGCGTGACTATCTCAAAGCGATCACTGCCAAGCTCTTTGAGTACCAGATAGGCTTCGTTTTCCCACGTAATCAGCACATCGCCAATTCCGCGCTCCACAAATGTGGTGGTCGCGCCGCGCGCACCGGAATCCAGGACTTTGACATTGCGATACAGCTGACTGACAAATTGCCGCGCCGCCTCTTGTGACTGGCCATTGTTCTTCAACGCATAACCCCATGCAGCCAGATAATTCCAGCGCGCTCCGCCAGAAGTTTTTGGATTCGGCGTGATCACTTCAACATCGTTTCGGATCAGATCATTCCAATCTTTAATCTGCTTAGGGTTATCTTTACGCACCAAAAAGACAATGGTGGAGTTGAACGGTGTGGCATGATGCGGATAAGCCTCGGCCCAGTTATCGGCCACCAAGCCGCGTTTGGCAATGGTGTCAATATCATAGGCTAACGCCAACGTGACGACATCGGCTTCCAAACCGTCTAATACCGCGCGGGCTTGTTTGCCTGAACCGCCATGAGATTGTTTAACCGTCACCTCATCACCGTGCTGTTTTTTCCAATGCTGGGAAAATAACGCATTGTATTCGGTGAATAATTCACGGGTGGGATCGTATGAGGCATTCAGTAAGGTAATTTCAGCTGCCGACGCGGTATTCAATACCAGCCCGGCAGCCATCATCCATGACAGCACTCGTAATTTCATGTTGTTTGCTCCTGCGTGTTCCACTGACGAAGTAATACGTCATGTTGTAAACGGAGCACGCCGGAATAAAAAACAAGAAAAGGTGCTATGAATAGCTAAAAAACTGAAATAGCCGTGACCGCTCTATTACGGATAAATTTCGATTGGCGTTCCCGGCTCAACCGAGCGCCATAATTCATCCATGTCATGGTTTAGCAGCGCGATACAACCGTTAGTCCAGTTAGAGCGCTGTACTTTGCTATTCAACACCGCATTCGGCTGACCATGAATCATCAGCATGCTGCCGGGGTGAACCCCCATTTGCTGCGCGCGGTTCATGTCTTCCACATTGGGATATGAGATATGAATAGCCCGATAATACTGTGAATCTTCCTTTTTATAATCAAGAAGATAACGACCTTCTGGGGTGCGGTTATCCCCTTTCATCAGTTTCGGTCCCACAGGGTTAGCCCCGAGTGCGATCCAAAAACTTTTGATCTCTTTGCCGTCCCGCATTAATGCCAGACGGTACTGCGATTTTTTTACCACCACCAGATCGGCTTTCGCCGGCTCCTGCGACAAACTGGCAGCGGCCGGGGCAGCAGATAACAAGCCAGCCACCGACAGGCACAACACAGACAACAAGCGCATTTTGACTCTTTACTCTCTAACGATTTAATAAGGCGAAACGTAAAATAGGGGATATTTTGTGCGTATCATAAAGAGCCGTATCAAACTTGCAATAGGCGTTTTATTGTCATGTTTTTATGTGATCATTAAATTGCGTGCTGTTTTATTTCCATAGATGCATATCCTGTTGAATTAAAATTACTTACCAGTATTTCTATCCAGCAAATACACAATGAGTCAGCATTTAACTCTATTTCCAGTTCGTTAACCCGATCAACTTTTAGTGTGCTTCCCTGTGTTATGGGCAGCGCTACAGCCATGAACAGTAAACGCATCAGCATTCATGGCGGTGGCAAACATAAATATCTCGCTTCACGCGCGAGCTTACGGTTCAAAACGAATAAGCGATGAAGAGCGCGTAATCCCACGTATCCAACTGACTAACCCCCACACTTTGATAACCCACATTGAGATCAATTTGCCAGTTTTTGCCAGCCAAGGTTCTCACGCCTCCCCGCACAAATCCTTGCGCATCAGGTTGTAACTCACTGTTTTGATTTATCGTATTGTAATAAACACCAAGCTCGCCATACGGTACAAACAGATGCCCATCTGCGGTTTCCAATCGAGTGTTAACTTCCGTGCTTGCCTGCAATTGACCTGACTCACTGCTTTGGCCTGCAACGTATATGGCTAACGGTGTATTGCGTAAGTTGCCAGACAGTCGGTAAGATTTTCCTTGCTCATACAAGTAGGAAAATCCTAGTTTGGGTCGTAATGTAGTGTTTTCACTCAATGGATATTCACCGAGCAGATTGACACCAGCACCATACTGAACCGGATTATTTTCCCCTGAAAGGGCCAGAAGTTTGTAGCGATGCTGTACTTCACCTACCGTGGCTTGGCCAAATACAGACCAGTGGTCTGACAGACGATAAGCCAGATAGGGGCCGGCCATAATATTCCGGCTATCACGGCCAATTTGCCCTGAAAAGCTCTCGTTTTTCTGGTCGCTGACCAATAACATCAATCCCAATGCAACATCGGGGGATATTTGTTTATCCGCCCCCAATGTGAGCGTTTTCACTCGCTCATCAATTTCACTAAAACCGCGCTGATTCGAAGAATGTACTACTTGAAAATCAACCCACGAATTCCATTCGGTAGACTCAAGCAAGTCACGTCCCGGCGTTAGTGGTACCTGCGCTAACAGTGCATTGAGATTTTCACAGCGCGATAGGGATTCGGCACTAAAGCCTCCCTTGCTATCTGGCTGTAACATGGGGCAGTACTGGAGCAAATCTGCTTTAGCCACCATATACGACTGCTCATTCACCTTAATCTCAACCGGTTGAATCGGCGTAGGCTTGTTCACAATCGGCAGTTCTGGCAGCTCAGGCAAGACGACATTGGGTAGCTCCGGACGAGCCGGTAACACCACCACGGGTCGCTGTGGCAACTCAGGCCTAACCGCAACCGGTAACTCTGGCTTTCCTGGTCGAATGACTTCGGGCAAACTCGGCTTTTCTGGCCGAACAACTTCAGGACGCTCGGGTTTCACCGGAGGTCGCCATGTGGGCGGCAATAGCGGATTTAATTGATTACGCGACTGCAAGAAGCAATCAAAAGAGCCATCGGCCTTCAACCGATCTAATTTATGCGTACCATTCACATCATCCCGTACAATGTCAGAAGCGCTGATATGAATTGAAGCACTCTCCGTTTGCCATTGATCGATAGATGCCACTCCCGGCGCACTGAGGCGAAATGAGTCTGGGCGATTACTTAAAATAAGCCAATATGATTTGGAGCTATCGGCATTGCGCCCTAAATAATCTAACGCTGTCGATTCAAATCTATCCGGACAATCTGCAGCTTGAGATGGCTGAACAATACCTCCGGCTATAGTAACCAGAATAAGGTGATACCACGTTATAGCTGAATATTTAGCTCTGTGACTCATGGGAATGTCTCCCTATTATTCTATGAAATACATATAGTTATTTCACTAGTCACACAAACTGCTGATGCTGCCCATAGTATTGCCACTTGAGTACATCAATCCTAACTAGTTACCCCTAAACATTTCCTTATTGCTTTTACACCGACGCCTAATCAAAAAACAAAGGATACCCACTCGAGTAAAGAGCACGCGACGAGCCCTATCACAGCAATTATGGGAGGAAATTGAATAATTGCCATCTTAGGGGCAACGTCTAAAGCGCAAGATTATTTGCCGCAGGGAATGGATCTATTGCTCTATCTTTATCAGGTAATAACAAAACAGCCTCTGACAAGATTGTCTATTTATTGGAAGTATTCATCGCCGCGGAAAAGCAAAAAGTAAGCGTGTATGGATAAAAACAAAAAACCAACAGCACCGAAGATTCTGCTACAAGTTCAGTATTTACTCAGATAACTGTGGATTTGGGCGATTTTTAACTGGAGAGTTTTGACAGGTAGAATTGGTAGGCGCTAAAACGGGTGGAGGCCCTACCAGCCACATCCCGGCACTCGAGTCCTATGCCTTGGCTGCTTCCTTCCGGACCTGACCAGGTCGACATAGTATCAATGCGGGAGGACCAATAGAGCCTCCATTGACAAACTTTCACCGTGTTGCCGTGAAAGCGCGGTGATTATCGGAGATGCGAGCAGAGAATGCAACCCCCTAGCGGTTTAGATGTTGTTTTCTTGCTCACTCTCCTCCAATAAAGATTCGCCCATCAACTCAACCAGTAATAAAACTAACCACATCATCAAGATGGGTAAAGAGATCTGCTCGACCGGATACAGTGCCAGTACCGCAAACGGCAAGGTCGGCAGTAACCAACCTAAACGGTATAAATGCACCGCATAATGGCCTTTTTGTAGCATTTGTACCGCTGCGATAAGACCAATCAGCGACAACACCGCCAACGTCTGCATCGGCAGCCACAAACTAAATGGGATCGCGACCACCAGCAGCGCCATGAAATTACCGGCCGGCGCACGCCAACCGCGACAAATCAGCCACACCGCAGCCACGGCCAAAAATTGGCACAGCGTGACCCACGGTGAGCCAGGAATGCCACCGGCATTTTGCAACGCCATTATGGCACTCGGCATCGCCACCCAAGGGATAAACAGGCCAAATTTCAAGCTCAGTGGAGCATGGCGCGAAAATAATACGGCCAACATCGGATAGGCCATCAAGGTTGCGGCGGTCAGGCTAATCGGCTGCTCGGCCAAGGTACCGGCAAATAAGGTGATCACCGCCACCAGCAACCCGCCGCGCAGCCCGGCTTGCGGAAGCAACCAGACCACCAGCAAGATGGCTAACACAGGATTAAACTCGGTAACAGAATGCGTTCCGGCCATTACACAAATAACTGCCAGCGCTAACGCTACCAGTGACAGAATGATTCCGCGCATACTTCACCTCCCGTGTTAAATCCTCAGTACATCGTTCACCTTATCAGTTGATTCTTTTTACTTATGTTAATAAATGCGACTTTTGTCAAACTGCCTAGGCCGCATTCTTGCCCTAATCCTGAATTTGTGCGGTTAAACGACAACAGCCACGGCAAATTGGTCACATTTCGACAAATTCCGATAAACAATGATGGCCTTTCGGCAGCCGATTGTTCGCTCATTGCATTGCGGTTTACCGGAGTGCGGCCGGTTGATGCTATCCTTTGTTCATCAAATCACATACCACAGCGCAGAGACAAAGAATGCTGTCTGTCTCGCAGTGTTATAAGAGGTAGAGCAATGAGTGATGTTTTAGCAGGGCTGCTTCAGCTGCTGAATCTGGAGAAAATCGAAGAAGGATTATTCCGCGGTCAGAGTCAGGATCTGGGGTTACGCCAAGTTTTTGGTGGCCAAGTGATCGGACAAGCCCTGCACGCCGCCAAGCAAACTATTCCGGCCGAACGTTTGGTGCATTCGTTCCATAGTTACTTTTTGCTGCCCGGTGATAGTCATAAACCGATTGTTTACGACGTGGAAAATCTGCGCGATGGCCACAGCTTCAGCACTCGCCGTGTCAGCGCTATCCAAAATGGTCGCCCTATTTTCTATCTGACCGCCTCTTTCCAAACACAAGAAGAAGGCTTTGAGCATCAAGATGTGATGCCTGCCGTACCACAACCGGAAGAGTTGATGTCAGAGCTGGATATTGCGCGCAAGATGGCGCATTTGCTACCGGCCAGCGTGCGCGATAAATTCTTGTGTGAACGCCCCATTGAAATGCGCCCCGTGAAATTCCACAACCCTCTGCAAGGCGATGTGGAAGAGCCGGTGCGTTATGTGTGGTTCAAAGCCAACGGGACAATGCCCGATGATCTGCGGGTACACCAATATCTGCTGGCTTACGCCTCTGACTTTAACTTCCTGCCGACAGCGCTACAGCCACACGGCAAAGGCTTCCTTGAAGCAGATATGCAAGTGGCTACGCTGGATCACTCAATGTGGTTCCATCGCCCATTTAGAATGGATGACTGGCTGCTGTACGCCGTGGAAAGCCCATCGGCATCCGGTGCCCGTGGACTGGTTCGTGGCCGCTTCTTTACCCGCGACGGCAAATTGATCGCCACTACAGTTCAAGAAGGCTTAATTCGTCAACGGCCACAGAAATCCTGAAACCAGACGGGGTTTACCACTCTTTTTCCGCACGAATCATCAAAACCGGACCTTAGGTTCGGTTTTTTATTTTCACCTCGTTATCCTCAGAAGTATTGTTATCGGCTTTATTTTAGATAATACTAATTTAAATAAACCTAAATTATGAGGGTAACCCATGACCAAGATTGTGATTGTCGGCGGTGTCGCCGGTGGCGCCTCCGCAGCAGCCAGAGCTCGCCGGGTCAGTGAGCAGGCGCAAATCATCATGCTCGAGCGTGGTGAATATATTTCGTTTGCCAACTGTGGGTTGCCTTACCATATCGGCGGCACCATCCCTGAGCGCCAATCGTTATTGCTGCAAACACCCGAAAGCTTCAAGCGCCGCTTCGATGTGGAAGTGCGCGTGCGCCATGAAGTAATGAGCATTGATCGTGAGGCGAAACAGTTAACCGTACGCAACCTACAAACCGGCGAAACCTATCAAGAAAGCTACGATAAATTGTTGCTTAGCCCAGGCGCGTCCCCTATCCGTCCGCCGATTCCTGGCTTTAACAATTCTAAAGTACTGACGCTGCGCAATGTTCCAGATATGGACAAAATCATCGCCGCCCTCACCACGCTGTCACGTCAGCATGTGACCGTGGTCGGCGGTGGGTTTATCGGATTGGAAGTGGCCGAAGCGCTCCGTGAACGCCAGATCCCCGTGACACTGCTGGAGCTGGCACCGCAAGTGATGACCAGTCTGGACGAGGACATGGCCGGCTTTCTGCACCAAGAGCTGGTTAACCACGGTATTGACCTGCGTCTGCGCACCGGCTTGAGCGCGGTAGAAGAGCAAGGCGATAGCCTGCTGCTGCAATTATCTGATGGGCAGCGTTTGGAAACCGGTCTGGTGATCGCCGCCATCGGTGTGTCACCGGATACCCAATTAGCCCGCCAAGCAGGGCTCGAACTCGGCGCGCGTGGAGGTATTCAAGTCAGCGACACGATGCAGACTTCCGATCCGGATATTTATGCGGTAGGTGATGCGGTGGAAACCCGTCATCTGGTGACCGGTCAAGCCGGTTTGATCCCACTGGCCGGTCCGGCCAACCGTCAAGGTCGCATGGCCGCAGACAATATGTTAGGACACAGCGAGCAATATCGTGGCACCCAAGGCACGGCCATTTGCAAAATCTTTACCCTCGCCGCCGCCAGTACCGGTTTGAGCGAGAGACTGGCACGCAATAACGGCTTTAACATCGAAGCGGTGCATGTGCATACTGGCAGCCATGCGGGCTATTATCCCGGCGCACATCCAGTGAGCCTCAAGCTGATTTATGAAGTGCCAAGCGGACGCCTGCTGGGTGCACAGGCGGTGGGGCGTGATGGGATCGATAAGCGTATCGATGTGCTCGCCGTTGCCTTGCGCGCAGGTATGAGCGTGTATGATTTGCAGCATCTGGAACTGACCTACGCACCACCGTTTGGCTCAGCCAAAGACGCCATCAACCAAGCAGCTTTTGTCGCTACCAACCAGCTCAAAGGCGATGTACCGGTTTGCCATCCTGCCGATATTCTCAACCCAACGGCCGAGCAGTTCCTGTTGGATGTGCGTAATCCGGCCGAGCTGACTAACATTGGTGCGATCCTAGGTGCGATGAATATTCCGGTTGATGATCTGCGCCAACGCCTGCATGAGCTGCCACAGGACAAAGAGATCTTGGTGATCTGCCAAAGTGGTTTGCGTGGCACGGTTGCTTGCCGCATCTTGCAACATCATGGCTTACGTTGCCGCAACTTAAGCGGTGGCTATATTCAATTTGCAGCCGCTACGCGCCGCTTTTAAGCCGTGTGAAACGTTAAACCGCGTGAAAAGTATGGTGCCAACCGCACCAGAGGTGCGCCTTACATCCCTTGCCAGTCAACATAACCACTGGCGAGGGATAAGCGTAACAGCCACCTACGAATAACGACGCTACTAACAAGGATATAAGTATGCTTTCTGAGAGCTTTACTTTTGCTAGTGCCCTGCTAGGACTCGCGGGAGGCGCGATGATCGGCTTATCGGCACTGCTGCTGCTCAAAGGTGCTGGCCGGATCGCGGGGATCAGTGGGATCCTGAACGGCCTTTTGCATCCCGATAAAAACTGGCTGTGGCGCGCCCTGTTTATTGTCGGCATGGTCGCCGGTGGGGGTTATACCGCCAAGCTGATGGGGATCACCTTGGGTGCAACGTTAAGCGCATCGTGGCCACTGCTGATCATCGCCGGTTTTCTGGTCGGTTTTGGTGCACGCTTAGGCAATGGCTGTACCAGCGGCCACGGGATCTGCGGCATGGGACGCCTCTCAGTACGCTCCATCATCGCTACCAGCACCTTTATGCTGACCGGTTTTATCACTGTGTATCTGTTAAAGCATGTATTTGGCGGTTAATCCGGCCGGATTTAAGGAGATATCATGCGTTATCTGTTCAGCCTGTTATGTGGCCTGTTATTTGGCAGCGGACTGACTGTTTCCGGAATGAATGAGCCGGCACGGGTACAGGGCTTTTTAGACTTGGCCGGACCGTGGGACCCAACACTGGCCTTCGTGATGGGCGGGGCGTTATTGGTGTTCGGTATCGGTTATTTCCGTTGGGTGAAAAGCTGTCCACAAGCACTGTGCGGCGATCCCATTCCGCCCGTTCCGGCTAAAAAGTTGGATGTAAAATTGATTGGCGGCGCTGCGGTATTCGGTATTGGTTGGGGACTGGCAGGGATTTGCCCAGGGCCTGCCATCACCTTATTAGCCGCGCCCTCGCTTGGCGTATTGTTATTTGTCGCAGCCATGCTGATAGGCTTGTGGGTTGGCGACTGGATGGCGCGTTGATCATCGTCCACAACACAGGTCAACACGGTCTTTGGCTGTAAGCTAACAAGACAAAGAGGCGCAGGTACCCGAACACTGGATATCTGCGCCTCTTTTTATATTGAGCGATTCTATCGGACGACTTTATGAGTAAAAAAGCACGGCCAAAATCAGCGCACACCACATACAACTCATGCCAGCGACATTGACGTCCCCGTTTGTTGTAACGTCCACATCTGGGTGTAACGGCCATTACGCGCCAACAGCGCCTCATGAGTACCCTGCTCGACAATCCGGCCACGGTGCAACACTACAATCTGACTGGCTTCCACAATAGTCGACAAGCGGTGGGCAATCACCACTAAGGTGGTATGTTGACGTACCACGGCCAGCGCGGCTTGAATTGCCTGCTCAGTACCAGAGTCAATATTGGCCGTCGCCTCATCGAGGATCAAAATCTTCGGTTGCTGCACCAATACCCGCGCCAGTGCCAGCAACTGTTTTTGTCCCACTGACAGGTTGTTACCCTGCTCGCCCAGTAAGGTATCCAGTCCTGCATTCATGGCGCGAACCACGCCATCGAGCTGCACCTTTTCTAATACATCCCAAATCAGGCTATCGCTCACTTCGCGCCCCAAGGTGACGTTATCACGTACCGAGGCGGCCAACACTACCGGATCTTGCTGCACCATCGCGATATCGCGCCGCAGCACGTCATGGGATAACTGAGCAATCGGCTGTCCACCTAAGGCAATTTGCCCCTGCGCGACAGGGTAATAGCCCATCAGCAAGCTGGCTAAGGTACTTTTACCGCTGCCAGTATGACCGACCAAGGCCACAAAATCACCATCCGGCACCTGCAACGAGATCTGCTGCAACACCGGTTCATTCGGCTTATAACCGAAAGAGACATCCTCAATCGCGATACGTCCGTCCGGCAGCGGTTGCGCATGCTCACCGTAGTGCTGAGCAGGAGCGTCCATCAACGAGAAAATCCGCTCACCCGCCACAATTGACTGCTGCAGCATGGATTGCTGTGAGGTCAGCTCAATTAACGGCTCATTCATGCGCCCCAAATAGCTGATAAACGCATACAGTACGCCAACCCCCACACTACCGGCTGCTGAAAAGCCAAACACCATCAGGAGGCCGCTCAGAATACAGGCAGAAATCAGGCTTAACAGTGGTCGCAATAACACCGCATCCAGACGCAAAGCCTGCATACGCGAGCGATAGTGGGCATGACTTTGCGCCGCCAGTTTTTCACCCATGCGCGCTTCTTGTCGCATTTGCTGGATCACATGGATCCCGCTGATGGTTTCGTTAAAGCCATCATTGATCCCCGCTAACCGTTCCCGCACCGCACGCACCACCGGAATACTGCGCTTTTGATACACCGCCATCACGGTCAACACCACAGGGAACATCACTGAGGCCACCAGCGCCATCTTCCAGTTCAGCGAAAACATCGCCACCAACATGACGCTGATCAGCGCGATATTGCGCAGCAGTGTCACCAACACCGTAACGTACAGATCTTTAATCACCTCGGTGTCATTGGTCACTTTGGAGATCAATTGCCCAACCGGCTGAGTATCAAATACGGCCAGCGGCTGCATAACTGCGGCATTAAACACATCACACCGAATATCCTGCACCACTTTCAACGCCACTTTGTTAAAGCGCAAAGATTGAAAATAGTGCAACGTCCCCGCCGCCACTTGCAGCAATAAAAACGCCACCAATAAGCTTAAAACCGGCCACAGGGGTAAACGTCCAGCCGCCAAAAAATGATCAATGAAATAGCTGACCAACAGCGGCCCACCGACTTCCGCCGCAGACGCTAACCACAGCATCGCGGTCGCCAGAATAAAATCGCGGCGATAAGGCTGACCATAGCCTAATAAGCGCTTGAGAGTCGGCCACTGTTCGGAACGATTTAACATACCACTTCTTCCTCATCGTCCCGCTCCAGCGCTTGCTCTAGCTGCTGATAACGGTACATCTCCTGATACCATCCTGGCTGCTGACTGAGCGCCGCATGGGTACCACGCTGCGCAACCTGACCTTGTTGCAACACCACAATCTCGTCGGCTTCTGCCAAGGCGGAAAGACGATGCGCGGTAACCAACAACGTGCGCCCTTGGCGCCATTGCCGCAGATTATGCAAAATACGGTGCTCGGTTTGGCCATCAACGGCAGACAGCGCATCATCCAAAATCAAGATCTCAGCTTCCAGTAACAAGGCGCGCGCAATGGCGATACGCTGCTTCTGTCCCCCCGAGAGCATCACCCCACGCTCCCCCACCGGCGTATCATAGCCCTGTGGTAAACGCTCGATATCTTCCGCCACACAGGCCAATTCGGCGACATAGCGAATTTGCTCCATGCTGGCTTGCGGACGCCCAAACGCGATATTTTCCGCAATCGAAGCGGAAAACAAAAAGGGTGTTTGACTCACCACCGCCAGCCGTTCACGCCATGCGTGCAACTTTAGATCGGCTAACGAAAGCTGGTGAAAGCAGATAGTGCCTTGTTCATCGGTCAACGCGAATTGACGCTGGATCAAGGCCAGCAACGTACTTTTGCCCGAGCCAGTCGCGCCACAAATCCCCAGCATTTGGCCCGGTTTGACTTGCAGCTGCACCGCTTGCAGCGCGGGGTGCTTGCCTTCCGGATACGCAAAGCACTGTACGTTAACATCCAGCACACCGCGCTCGGCAGGCAGATCCAGATGGCCATCCGGCACATCCGGCTCTTCGGCCAAAAGCGCCTGAACCCGCACATACGCCGCACTGCCACGCTCAACAATATTGAACATCCACGCCATCGCCAACATCGGCCAAATCATCAAGCCCAGATACATGATGAAGCTGGTCAACTGACCCAACGTCATGCTGCCATGCACCACCATCCAGCTACCGCCGCCTACTGCCAACAGGTTGGCCATCGCGATAGCCACATAGATAGTCGGGTCAAACTTCGCATCAACTTTAGCCACCGACATATTGCGCTGATTCGCATCGGCAGCCGCCTGCGCAAAATGCCCTTGCTGGCGTTTTTCTAAGCCAAATGCTTTCACCATCCGAATACTGGTCAGGGTTTCTTGCACCGTGTTATTCAAACTGGAAAACGCGGCTTGCGCATGACGGAACCGATGATGCAGCTGATCGCCATAGCCTTTGATAAACCACGCCATAATCGGCATCGGTAGCAACGCCAGTAACGTCAATTGCCAACTGAGCTGAGTGCTCATGATGAACAGCACCGCCAATCCCTGCACCATGGAATCGACCAGCGTCAGCACCCCTTCCCCTGCGGCAAACACCACGCGATCGATATCATTGGTGGAGCGCGCCATCAGATCGCCGGTACGGTGACGCAGATAAAAACGGCTGTGTTGACGACTGAGCTGCTGATAAATCGACTGGCGCAGCTCTACCGCCAACCGGTAAGAGGCACCAAAAAGTAACACCCGCCACACCACCCGCAGGCCGTATACCAACACGGCACAGCCTAGCAGCAGAGCAATCCAACGCAGCAGATGCGCAGCATCCATCTGCTGTTTATCAATACCGTCGACAATCCGCCCGACAATGGTTGGCGGCAATAATTCGAGCAACGCGATAGAAACCAGTAGCCCGATGGCCCCAGCATAACGTCGCCACTGCTGACGAAAAAACCAGCTCAGTTGCCTGAACAATCCCACACGACATCCTTTATTTTTTTCACATCAGAAATCAATACGTTAATATATGTATTGTCGAGAGCCAGATAGCATATAACAGCCACAATGAAATGATAACCATTTTCATTTAAAATCAACGTAGCAAGTTATGTGTTTGCGTAAAAATGCAGCATCCTGCGTCTCCGGCACTTCGGGTTCCGGCCTTCCATTGTATGCAAAACAGAGTGGATCACACCATGAGCGCACCATCAAGTTGCTACCTTGCCATCGCCCTGCAGGTTTCCTGCCACGAGCAGGATTTCTCCTGTGAAATTGATAATGAAATCATTGAATTGATGGCAAAGATTGTGACGCCAGAAGGACAATCCACAGCATCTTTCCATGCCCTCATCCAGCCTAAACTGGAGCCGGAGCTTAGCGAAGAGTGTATACAGCACTCCGGCCTGAGTCAGCAGCAGATTGACGATGCGGACACCTTTCCCGATGTCATGCAGCAATTGATGCACTGGCTGGCAGATTATCCGGTGAGTGGCTGGATGAGCTGGGGAAAAACCGATGCTGTGCTGCTGAGTGCCGATTGCGCGCGAACCGATGCACCGTGGCCACTGCCTGATGACTTAGCCTATCTGGATGCACGCCGCTGGGTGATGGGCAACAACGGCCAGATGCCATCTTCCAATGCGCCAATACAAACGCGTATCGATGCGTTGGTGGCCTTATTGCCGCACATGTTGGCGAACTAACACGCGACCCGCATTAACTATATAAAAATAAAAGCAAAAATGCCGGACATCTTCATGACCGGCATTTTTATCTCAACCTAACATCAACAGCAACAAGGCGACTAACCGCGCACTACATACATGCCGTAGAGCAGAGGCGATTACTTGTTATCGAATGCGGCTTTATAGTGTTTGCGGCACACCGAAACGTAACTTTCATTACCACCGATCTGCACCTGCTCACCGTCACGCATCGCCACGCCATCGGCATTGAGGCGCAGCACCATATTGGCCTTGCGTCCGCAATAACAGATAGTTTTCAGCTCTACCAGCTTATCTGCCCACGCCAAGAGGTATTTACTGCCAAGGAACAGCTCACCTTGGAAGTCAGTACGTAAGCCATAGCACAATACTGGGATGTCCAAACGATCGACCACATCGGTCAACTGCTCGACTTGCTCACGACTGAGGAACTGGCATTCGTCAATCAATACGCAATCTATCGACTGCGTTTGATGCTCGGCACCAATGCAGGCTAACAGATCTGTCTGCGGAGAAAACAATAACGCATCAGCCGATAAACCAATGCGGGAGCTGATTTTCCCTACACCAAAGCGGTTATCAATTTCGGCAGTGAAAATCAGGGTACGCAGGCCACGCTCCTGATAGTTATAAGACGACTGTAACAACGCGGTCGATTTCCCCGCATTCATCGCTGAATAGTAAAAATAGAGCTGCGCCATGCGCCAAACTACTCCTGTGTAACACTAAAAATTCAAACCCAAAGAACGAAAAGCAGCGGAAAATAAAACCACAACACACAGATAAAAAAAGAGGCGGTTACCCGCCCCTTCTTATCATACTGCTTTTATCGCCACAGGTCGTGGCTGCAGGAAATAAAAGATACCAATCATGGTAGTGAACAGGACACCGGTCACGGCCAACCCGACCCACGCTGACTGCGTCATGCCCAGCGCAATAAAGCCACCCGCCGACACCCCCGCAACCGCTAAGGTGTATGGCAACTGCGTCGTCACGTGATCTAAGTGATTACAGTGCGCACCGGTGGAGGACAAGATAGTGGTATCGGAAATCGGTGAACAGTGATCGCCAAATACCGCGCCCGCCATAACCGCAGCCATGGATGGTAACAGCATGGCAATATCCGCCGCTGCCGCCATATCCGCTGCAATCGGCAGCATGATCCCAAATGTACCCCAGCTGGTGCCGGTGGAAAACGCCATCAGACCCGCCACCATAAACAGCAGCACCGGCAGCAGGCTCAGTGGCAAGTTGCCCTGAATCAACGACGACAGGTACTTACCGGTCGACATATCCTTGATCACCGCACCGATAGTCCAAGCAAACAGCAGGATATAGACAGCTGGCAGCATCGAGCGCATACCGCTGAGCAGTGCTTGCAGCAGATCGGCCATCGCCACACGCTGACGCACGGTGGTCAACACCGATAACAACAGACCCACACAGCCACCACTCACCAATGACAGGCCAACATTGGTATTTTCAAACGCACCGATAATGCCAAATGGCTGATTATTGGCGGCCAGTACCTGATAACCGGTAAACAGCATCGCCGAAACGGTCACGACGACTAACGCAATAATCGGGATCAGCAGATCGGAAACTCGACCGGACTCCAGCTCACGCACGCTAAAGCCGTGATCGTTACTCTGCTCTTCCATCTCACGACCGGTCAGGGAGATCCCTTCGCTGGCCATGCGCTCATGACGACGCATCGGACCGATATTCAGTGACAACCAAGACACCACCAGCACCATCACCAGCGCAAAAATGGCGTACAGGTTCATCGGCACCATAGCGACAAACGCGCCCAACGGGGTGTATTCGGTCACACCGTGCGTGGTCAAAATGCCACCAATAATGGTGATAATGTACGCCCCCCAGCTAGACGCCGGCATCATCACGCACACCGGTGCGGCGGTGGAGTCCAGAATATAGGCCAGCTTGGCACGCGAAATATGAGCGCGATCGGTTACAGGGCGAGCAATCGAGCCTACGGCCAAACTGTTAAAATAGTCATCAATAAAGATGAAGGCACCTAAGAATACAGTCAGCAACTTAGCGCCACGTTGTGTCTTAATCCGCTGTCTGGCCCACTGAGCAAAAGCGCGGCTACCACCAGAAAGCGTTAACATCGCGGTCATTCCGCCCAGCAAGAATAAAAACAGCAGAATATGAATGTTCCACCAGTTCAGCGCGCCATCATCCCATACCAATGCCGTGGCTTTTTGTTGTAAATAGCCCAGTGCATTTAATGGTGAGAATTGCGTTAATAGCAGCGCACCCAGAACAATCCCCATTCCTAGCGAAAAAAGAACGCGGCGGGTAACAACAGCGAGAACCAGTGCAGTGAAAGGGGGCAAAACCGCCCAAAATGAATTGGAATAATCAACAATATTCATGATCTTTACCTTAAAAGTACGGCGAAGATCTACTGACAGTCAAATGACTAAAGGTACGGAACAACGAACATGTGCACCAAAACCAACCAGTAGCGCTCCATAGTGTAATAAACAAACTTATGACTATGGCAGTGCAAGCCCTGTTCGAGAATTGCACCAGCCAGAAAGCTTCGATAGCGTTTCTGACTTCGGCGCTGGCTCCTTTCGCTGTCAATCTCTGGCATCACCCTCCTGACAGTTACTGATAAACAGCGCACCTCTACTTTTCTGTAGCGAAATCCATAGTAACAATTTATTTCAGTGATGCAATGCAAAAATTCAGTTTTCCGCCAAGAATTTTTCACTTAAAAATCACACAATTAAATAAGAAAGAATGACAGATATTCAGATTCTGTTTGCAACCTACTTATGGATAACAGGGGCATTAAATAGATTTTTTGATGACAGATCCGAATATTTGTTATTAATTTTATTTTTCATCTTTTAATGATGTACTTTTAAATCGCATTTATTTATCTTTGATTACTGATCCAATTAGATTTGCTGTGCGCATTTAATACAGCATAAGAAACAATAAATTTCTCCGAGATAAATACGATGAGCGACATGATTAAGCTGTTAACCAATATTCGTAACATGCGAGCTCTGGCCCGCGAGCTTCCTATGGAACAACTGGATGATATGCTGGAAAAGCTGACCACTGTGGTGGAAGAGCGCCGTCATGAAGCCGAACAAAATCGGGCTGAAAATGAAGAGCGTCAGCGTAAATTGCAGCAATACCGCGAAATGCTGATTGCTGACGGCATTGATCCTAACGAACTGCTGAATCTGCTGGCTGATAATGCACCAGCCAAAAAATCTAAGCGTGCCGCTCGCCCAGCCAAATACGAATACCGTGATGAAAATGGTGAGTTAAAAACCTGGACTGGCCAAGGCCGCACGCCAGCGCTGATCAAAAAAGCACTGGAAGAAGGTGCTAGCCTGGAAAGCTTTGCCATCACCGCTTAAGTTTATTTCGGCCCATCACGCTTTTCACGGCGGATGGATTCGAGAGTAATGACTCCAATAAAAAAGCGCCGATAATCGGCGCTTTTTTTTATGTCAGACTGCATTTTTGGCGTTTTCAGTTTCTGTGCTTTCTGTCTAACTCAAACCTACTCTATTTATATTTATTGCTGATAAAACTCACGATACCAGTCAACAAACTGCTGAACGCCATCACGTACCGTCGTTTTCGGCTTAAAGCCGATAGTCTTGTACAACTCAGACGTATCAGAGCTGGTATTTAGCACATCGCCCGGCTGAATTGGCAGCATGTTTTTCTGTGCTTCCATACCCAGTGCCGACTCCAGCGCTTCGATATACTCCATCAACATCACCGGCTCATTATTACCGATGTTGTACACTTTATACGGCGCAGAGCTGGTAGCTGGTGAACCGGTTTCCACCGTCCACTCAGCGTTTGGTTGTGGGATCACATCCTGCAGACGCACAATCGATTCCACGATATCGTCGATAAAGGTGAAATCACGCTGCATATTACCGTAGTTATAGACATCAATCGGTTCACCGGCCAAAATCGCTTTGGTGAACTTGAACAGCGCCATATCAGGGCGTCCCCACGGACCATACACGGTAAAGAAACGCAGGCCAGTAGTCGGGATCCCATACAGATGGGAATAGGTATGCGCCATCAGCTCATTGGCTTTTTTGGTCGCCGCATACAACGAGATCGGGTGGTCGACCGAATCATCAGTCGAGAACGGCATCTTACGGTTCAAGCCGTACACGGAGCTGGAGGATGCATACAGCAGATGCTGGACCTTATTATGTCGGCAACCTTCCAGAATATTGGCAAAGCCCACCAGATTGGAGTCTACGTACTCCATCGGTTTTTCCAGCGAATAACGCACACCGGCTTGCGCCGCTAAGTTAATCACGCGATCAAACTGCTCACGGGCGAACAACGTCGCCATACCATCGCGATCAGCCAAATCCAGTGGATAAAAACTGAACTGTGCATGTGGAGTTAAGCGATCTAGGCGTGCTTGTTTCAGGCTCACATCGTAATAATCGTTAAGATTATCAATACCGACCACCTGATGACCTAGCGCCAACAGACGCTCACTCAGACTAGCCCCGATAAAACCGGCCGCGCCGGTAACCAGAAATTTCATTGTCTTGCCTTACTGATAAAACTCACTATGTCACCTATCCATCGCCCTTATGCGGATGGACCGGCCTGTACTGACGCCCCACGACCAATGGCGTAGTAGGTGAAACCACGTTTTTGCATACGCTCTGGCTCGTACAGGTTACGCCCATCAAAAATGACTGGATGACGCAGCTTGTCTTTAAGCAAATCAAAATCTGGAGCCCGGAAATTCTGCCATTCGGTACAGATGATCAATGCATCGGCATTGTTCAGCGCAGCATCTTTCGTTCCCAGCAGCAGCAAGTCATCACGCAGACCGTAGATGCGCTGCGTTTCTTCCATCGCTTCTGGATCATAGGCCTGAACCTTGGCGCCAGCTTGCCACAACTCTTCCATCAATACGCGGCTAGAAGCTTCGCGCATATCATCCGTGTTCGGCTTGAAAGACAGTCCCCACAGAGCGAATGTTTTGCCACGCAGATCTTCACCAAAGTGCTGCTTAATCAGAGTTGGTAAACGGTATTTCTGACGATTGTTCACCGCCTCAACCGCTTGCAGCAACTGTGGCTGATAGCCAATTGATTCGGAAGTCCGCACCAGAGCCTGCACATCTTTCGGGAAGCAAGAGCCGCCGTAGCCACAACCAGGATAGATAAAGTGGTAGCCAATACGCGGATCAGAGCCGATCCCTTTACGTACCATTTCGATATCGGCGCCCAGACGCTCTGCCAGATTCGCCATCTCGTTCATGAAGCTGATTTTGGTCGCCAGCATGCAGTTAGCAGCATATTTGGTCAGCTCGGCGCTGCGCACATCCATGCAGATCAAACGATCGTGGTTACGGTTAAATGGCGCGTACAGTTCACGCATCATTTCAACCGCATCAGCATTATCAGAACCAATCACAATGCGATCGGGTTTCATGCAGTCAGAAACTGCGGCGCCCTCTTTGAGAAACTCAGGGTTAGATACCACATCAAAGGCCAGCGCTGAGCCGCGCGCTTGCAGAACTTCGGTAATCGCGGCGCGCACTTTATCTGCGGTACCGACCGGAACCGTGGATTTATCCACCACAATTTTGTGTGATTGCATATGAGTGGCAATGGTTTTCGCTACCGCCAACACATATTGCAGATCTGCTGAGCCATCTTCATCAGGCGGCGTACCCACAGCAATGAATTGAATCTCGCCATGATCGACACCGGATTTGGCATCGGTAGTAAAGATCAGGCGACCTGCAGCATAGTTACTCTTTACCAGCGGAGTTAGACCCGGCTCATAAATTGGGATAATGCCGTTTTTCAAATTCTCAACTTTGCGGGCATCAACGTCGACACACATCACGTCATGACCGACCTCAGCGAGTACGGCTGCCTGAACCAGCCCCACATACCCGATACCAAATACGGTAACCTTCATTACTGTCTCTTAAGTAAAGCGAACTACGAAAAATTAATCTTTATAGCCATTAGGGTTCTGGCTTTGCCAGCGCCAGGTATCTGCCATCATCTCTGGCAACCCACGCTCGGCACGCCATCCCAGCTCTTGCGCAGCCAAGTCAGGCTCCGCATAGCACACGGCAATATCACCCGGACGACGAGCAACCACCTGATACGGCACCGCTCGGCCACTTGCCTGTTCAAATGCTTTCACCATCTCCAGAACAGAATAGCCCTGCCCTGTGCCGAGGTTAAAGGTAAACACCCCATGACGATCGGCAATGTATTGCAGCGCTTTCAAATGGCCAAGAGATAAATCCACCACGTGAATATAATCACGCACTCCAGTACCATCCGGCGTTGGATAATCATTCCCAAACACTGACAACTGCTTCAAACGACCTATCGCTACTTGAGCAATGTACGGCAGTAAATTATTCGGGATGCCATTTGGGTCTTCACCAATCTGGCCACTAATGTGCGCCCCGACTGGGTTGAAGTAACGCAACAAGACCACTGACCAGCGCGGATCTGCAGCAACAATGTCACGCAACATTTCTTCAACCATCAGTTTAGAGCGGCCATACGGATTGGTCGCACTGGTCGGGAAGTGTTCTTGAATCGGCACAGTGTGCGGATCGCCATACACGGTCGCCGATGAGCTGAACACCAAGCGAAACACACCAGCACGCTCCATCTCTTCACACAACACCAGTGTCGCCGCAATATTATTCTGGTAATACTTGAGCGGAATTTGGGTCGATTCCCCTACCGCTTTCAATCCTGCGAAATGGATCACCGCATCGATCGCGTGCTGCGCAAAAATGGTCTGCAACGCACTGCGATCGCATACGTCAGCTTCATAGAGCGTCACGCTACGGCCAGTTAGCGCTTCCACGCGACGCAATGATTCACGGCTGGAATTGCACAAATTATCAATGACTACAACGTCATTGCCACTGTTTAGCAGCTCCAACACGGTATGACTACCAATATAACCGGCACCACCGGTAACCAGAATGGCCATACTCTTGGTATCCTTCAATCAATTATTTAGCTGTGGCCAGCAATGCTTTGAGATTGCGGGTAAACTCTTCTCCCAGCTCCGAATGACGCATGCCATATTCAACAAAAGCCTGCATATAGCCGAGCTTGCTACCGCAATCGTGGCTACGCCCGCGAATATGGTAAGCATCTACCGGTTGCTCTTCCATTAAGGCGGCAATCGCATCGGTCAACTGAATTTCATCGCCGGCACCCACGGGGGTTTTTTCCAGCAATGGCCAAATTCGTGCAGGCAGCACGTAGCGGCCAACAATCGCCAAATTTGATGGTGCCTCTTCACGAGTAGGCTTTTCTACTACAGCGCGCATAACATGCGATTCGCCCGGTTCTAACTGTGCACCACCACAATCGGCAATCCCGTAGCTCGAAACCTCTTCGTGCGGTACCGGCTCAACCATAATCTGGCTAACGCCGGTATCATCGAAGCGATGCAACATCTCGGCTAGATTCTCACGATGCAAATCGGCGTCATATTCGTCGATGATGACATCTGGCAGCACAACCGCAAACGGCTCATTGCCAATCAGCGGTTTAGCGCACAACACCGCATGCCCCAAACCTTTAGCGTGCCCTTGTCGCACGTGCATGATAGTGACGTGTTTTGGACAGATAGACTGAATATCAGCCAACAACTGACGTTTTACCCGCTTTTCCAAGGTCGCTTCCAGCTCGAAGCTGGTATCAAAATGGTTTTCAATGGAGTTTTTGGAAGAGTGGGTAACCAGCACGATCTCGGTAATCCCTGCGGCAATACATTCATTCACAACGTATTGAATCAACGGTTTATCTACGATTGGCAACATTTCTTTGGGAATGGCTTTTGTCGCAGGAAGCATTCGGGTTCCCAGCCCCGCCACTGGGATTACGGCTTTATGAACTTGGAATTGAGACATGCTGCACCCTCGCATAAAAATGTTGCTTTACCAGCCAAGATGCTGGTTCTCTTGTAATTATATCAGGTAATTAAGCTGAAATCCGAACCGCTGCGTCAGCAGCCGCTGCCAGCAGAATATGCTCTACACCACACATGTTAATCCAGATCACATTTAGTCAACATCGCACTTTAGCTGACATTAAAACGGATCGTCTAAACATGACCTGAATAATTAGATAAAAAAACTATAAAAATCCACAATTTTAATGTTTAACATTGTTTTTATATGTTCGAAAAGCACTAATGGCACCACAACCTATTGCAATAGCCGCTGAAGATACAACAAGTTAGCGTTACAACCAATTGTGTCTGAAATGTTTTAGATTGCAGATGAAATCACTAAAGTGTATATAAAAATTAGCGGGTGCTTATAAAGAACAATATAAAGGTAAGTGATGAACAACACACAACAATCAACTTTTTTGGGTCATCCCAAAGGACTGTTCCTTCTGTTCAGTACTGAACTGTGGGAGCGTTTTTCCTACTATGCGATGCGAGCTATCTTGGTTCTGTATCTCACTGATAAAACAATCAATGGTGGTTTAGGCTGGTCAACCCAAGACGCCCTGAAACTCTACGGCTTGTATACCGGTTTAGTATATATCACTCCACTGATTGGTGGCTGGCTGGCTGACAATATTCTGGGGCAGCGAAAGGCTATCTTGATCGGTGGTACGCTGATGGCGCTGGGCCAATTTACCCTCGCTCTGCCACACGGTTTGCTAAGTGGCTCCGATCTGGTGACATTCTATGCGGGTCTCGGTTTGCTGATCTGCGGTAATGGCCTGTTTAAGCCAAATATTTCTACCATGGTGGGCGATTTATACCATGATGGCGATCATCGCCGTGACGGTGCCTTCACCATCTTCTATATGGGGATCAACTTAGGTGCGCTGATTGCCGGTCTGGTTGCAGGCTCTGTATCTGCCAGCTTTGGTTGGAAAGCCGGTTTCTTCTGTGCCGGTGTCGGTATGCTGATAGCGCTGGTGGTTCAGCTGACGTTTGCCCGTAAATTGCTGGGTGATATCGGTACAGTACCGGCAGCTAAACGTGATAAAGCGCTCAACACCAACCGTAAAACGCCGCTGACTGCCGAAGAAGCTGACCGCATGAAGGTTATCCTGTTTCTGGGTCTGTTTACCGTGGTGTTCTGGGCTGGTTTTGAACAAGCCGGCGGTCTGATGAACATCTATGCGGCCGAGCACACTAACCGCATGATTGGTAACTTTGAGGTACCGACCGCTTGGTTCCAATCCCTGAACCCGTTCTTCATTATCACTTTGGCGCCGCTGATTGCCGCTATCTGGGTGAAGATGGGTCCACGTGAACCGAGTTCACCAGTGAAGTTTGCTATGGCGATGTTTATGCTGGCGCTCGGCTTCCTGTTCATGATCGGTGCCGTATTTGAAGCTAAGCAGACCGGTAAGGCCAGCATGGTTTGGCTGGTTGGCGCTTACCTGTTCCATACCTTAGGTGAGCTGTGCTTGTCACCGATTGGTCTGTCCATGGTGACCAAGCTGGCGCCGATGCGTCTGGTTTCCCTGATGATGGGTGCGTGGTTTGGCTTTAACGCGCTGGCGAACTATACCGCAGGGATCATTGGCTCCTTTGTCGGAGAGGCCGGCCCACTGGCTATCTTTGGTGGTATCGCAATCGCCGCAACTATCGCCGGTATCATCCTGCTGCTGAGCGCCGGTAAACTGCTGACATGGATGCATGGCGCTGAAGGTAAACGTCCAACACTGGAAAAAGTGGATGTCAAACCTCAGGCCAACTAATTAACTCGATATCGATTAGCTCAGGCTCTATTAGCTCAAGGTATCCGTCCCGCAATGGATCTCCGGAGCAAATAAGTTGACTACTGATGCCGGCGGGTTTTCCCCGTCGGTATTTTTTTTACCTGACCGTTCTTTTCCAGCTATATCTTTTTCAGGCGCTGAATTTAGCGCTTGGTTTGCCGCAACCGCTGATGCCGCGATTGCCGCTTGCGCCTGCTGCACCTCGGATTGGACATGAAGCACCATCTGCCCTTGACGCTGAGAGGTTACCACCGCATTCCACTGCGCTGTTTCTAGACGAACCGTCTCAACTTGCAAAATGCCTTGCTGCGAACTGCCTTGAGTCCCGCTTTGCATTCCTAAGGGATATAACGAATGCACTCGCTGGATCCCCGCAGATGTTTCGATTTCCGCACACAACCCCGCAACCGAAATTTGCAACTGCCGTTGTTCGCTGTCATAAGAGCCAATTAGTAAACGCGGATTGAATGTCAGACCCGCTTGGCGGAACGTTTGGTAGATTTTGCGCAGAATATCTTGATGAGTCAGGACATAGTTAATCTTGTCCGGCTGACTGAGAAATCCATTGAACAAGGTGCGCAGTAGCAGTGCAGCGATCGGCCCATGTCGACCGGCGGCGCCCATATCAAACACATAAAAACCAAAACGATGCGAATGCATTGGCGCTAAGTCAAATACTAAGCCTGCTTGGGTGCTACTGCCTAATTGTCGATAGCGGACGCGAGCGTGGCTGATGGTCTGCTGGGCCGGCGGCAGCAAAGCGCGAATCAATTGCAGTGCACCTTCCGGCTCGGCCTGTAACTGCTGGAAATATTCGCCTAACTCCTCCACTTCCAACGCGTGATTTTTACGGGCCTGCAGCACATCGTTAATCGTGCTATGCAATACATACAAATCATCCAGCGGTTTGAGCAAATAATCCGTCGCACCTGCACGCAGCGCTTCGGCAACATCCGCAAAGCGCTCCGAGCCGGAAATAACAATCACTGGGGTCTGATTACCGTGGGCACGTAAGATGGTCACTAATTCAATGCCACCCATTTGCGGCATATTGAGATCGCACAAGATGATGTCGGGCTGATAATGCGCCAGCTTATCCAGCGCATATTGGCCATTTTGTGCTTCGATGACGGTGCCATCATAGTGAGTCAAAAAGTGAATCAGATGCTGCCTGAATACTGGATCATCGTCCACCAACATAAAACGGTATCCGCTGAAACTGCCCTCTTCCGGCTGCATGCTGTTGTCCTCATCGAAATATCAAGCTCTGCCTCTAGTGTGATGCACAATCGTGATTTATGCCCTTTTTCTCCCCATCTTTACCCCAATTTTTGTGACCGCTTCTTATTTTTCTGCCTGCATTTGCAAAAAAGTAACAATCGGTTCTAATTGGTCCGCCACTCGCTCGACGGCGCGGTAACCTGCTTCAATAGACACCGCTGCTTGATGAAAATCCAGCGTCGAAATTTGCGCCACTGCCGGCTGAATCAAGACATCTGGCGGATCGCCAGCCATCCGGCTTTTTTTCAAACGATGCTCTAAAATCTGCATCGAAGATGTCATCACATCCAGCACCGATGGCACCTGACGGCGGCGTGACGGCCAGAGATTTTCCAACTTTTGCTTCAATTTGGCCTGCCAACTGTGATCTTCTGGGTGCGGTAAATCGAGTGGATAAGCCGACAACAAATCAATTTGCGCCAGATGGTGTTCACGGCCCAAATCAACCGCAATCACAAAATCAGCGCCCATGGCACGAGCAAGAGAGATCGGCACCGGATTGACCACCGCGCCATCGACCATCCATTTACCATCAAGCTGCACCGGCGACAGCAACCCAGGCATGCTGCAAGAAGCGCGCACCGCTTGCTTGAGATCGCCTTTCATCAACCAACGTTCACGACCGGTTTCTAACTCGGTCGCTACCACGGCAAACGGGCGAATACACTCTTCGAGGTTTTTACGCCCAATCATGCCAGCGCCGATATCAAACACTTTTTCGCCGCGGATCAAGCCGCCCTTGCCCCACTCAAAGTCCATCAGTCGCAACACATCCCAATAACTGAACTCTTTGACCCAGTTTTCCAACTCGGCCAAACGGTTATTGGCATACGCCGCCCCTACAAAGGCGCCGATAGAGGTTCCCACCACGATATCGGCTTCAATGCCTAAATCCGTGAGCGCCCGCAGGACACCAATATGTGCCCAGCCTTTGGCCGCCCCCGCACCGAGTGCTACGCCTACTTTGATCTTCTCCATTTTCTGCTATACACCCTTATTTTGTGTGTCCTACAATCGCGTCAGAGAAATTCGCATTACCGTTATCACTGTACTTATCACTATACGTAGTCTGAATATCATGACCGAACATCAAGCCACGCCGGATCGCTGCCCTTGCGGCAGTCAACGCGCCTTTACTGACTGTTGCCAACCGCTGCTAAGCGGTGCGCAGCAAGCTGCAACCCCCGAAGCGTTGATGCGTTCACGCTACAGCGCGCACGCCACGGGAAATCCTGAGTATGTGATTGCAACTTATCACAGCAGCCGCCACGCTGCAGAGTTTCGTGAGGATATTGAGCAGGCTTGCCATGATGTGTGCTGGCAATCCTTAGAGATTGTCGAGACCACGCCGGCCAGCCACGCGATCACCGATGATGATCAAGAAGGATGGGTTGAGTTTATTGCCCACTTTAGCGAAGAAGGTCACCCAGGCCAGCTGCACGAACGCTCGCGCTTTGTGCGTGAACAAGGTCTTTGGCGCTATATTGATGGCACAATGAATCAGCATGATACATCGCAAACCACGCAGCCTGCGACACGGCAAACGCCGGTACGCAACAGCGTCAACGTGGGCCGTAATGATCCTTGCCCATGTGGTTCGGGGAAAAAATACAAGAAATGCTGCGGCTAACCGCGGCGGCCACACAATCATCAGCAATTGCAATCACCTACGTGAGCAGTCAGCTCACGTAAATCATAGCCGCTCAAGGATTCACTTTGACGGCTGAAAGGTTTCGGAGTAAAACCGCTTAACCGGCCTCATGTTAACGACACGGATTCAGTATGGAACGCAAAATTCTGTTAACCGACTGCCCTGATGCCAAAGGGCTGATCGCCAAGATCACCAACATTTGTTACAAGCACCAGCTCAATATCATTCAGAACAACGAGTTCGTGGATCATCGCAGCAGTCGCTTCTTTATGCGTACCGAGCTGGAAGGGATTTTTAACGACACCACCTTACTGGCAGATCTGGATGATGCGTTACCGGAAGGCACCAAACGCCAACTGGTCTCGGCCAGTCGTAAGAAAATCGTTATTTTGGTGACCAAAGAGGCACACTGCCTCGGCGATCTGTTGATGAAGGCCTATTACGGCGGGCTGGAAGTGGATATCGCCGCGGTGATCGGCAACCACGAAACTCTGCGCACCTTGGTGGAGCGCTTTGATATTCCTTTCCACTGCGTCAGCCACGAAGGTTTAAGCCGCGCGGAGCACGATGCCAAAATGTGCGAGCAAATTGACCGCTATGCGCCGGATTATCTGGTGCTGGCCAAATACATGCGCGTCTTAACACCCGAGTTCGTCGGCCACTATCCAAATCAGATTATCAATATTCACCATTCGTTTTTACCGGCGTTTATCGGTGCCAAGCCGTATCATCAAGCCTATGCGCGTGGGGTAAAAATCATCGGTGCTACCGCGCACTTTGTGAATAACGATCTGGATGAAGGCCCGATTATCGAGCAAAGCGTGATTAACGTGGATCACACCTACTCTGCTGACGACATGATGCTGGCCGGTCGTGATGTGGAGAAAAACGTTCTCAGTCGCGCCCTGCGCTTGGTGCTCAATCAACACGTCTTCGTGCACGGCAACCGGACGATTATTTTGTAATACCCGCAGATTGTCAGTCACTAATACGTATCGCCTGTTGTATCAGCGGTATTAATTCGCCAATCAGTATACTTAACGGCAGCCCTAGTGGTTGCCGTTTTTTATTGTCGGCAAAAGACTCCCCAACAGGGAAAAGCCACAAGACATAAAGACGATGGGATAAAACCCTGATGATAGACAGAAGAAAATAGGCAGAAACAACAAAGAAGAGATCAGAAAAAGAGGATGAACGTCAGTATAACGTTACGCGGCTGCGCGCAGTAACTCAGCTTGAGTACGTGCCGCTTGCATGCAAGAAACAAACAGTTGTGTACGGCTATCCAGTGGCGCTCGGCTTTTCTTGCCTTGCACTTCATCGCGCTCAGTCAATGACAGGTTGTGATACACCTCAGGTTTCAGACCGGCGGTATTTTGCGGTGGATAAATCAGTGGATCTGGTTGCAAGCACTCCAACAGCCACGTCGATGCTAATCCGCCCTGATGGAAAGCTTGGGTTCGTTGATCGGCCCACTGCATATCCACGTTATGACCGTACAGACGGCTTTTCGGTGGCACTGGCAGATTTAAACTGGCCGTCTGCGTTTCTGGAGCAGGCATCTGAAATTGGGCTTGATCGCACACGTTAGCAGACAGCATCGCCAGCAGCAGCGCAAAGTCTTTACGCTGTCCCTGCTCGATAGCTGTCGGAAGGCGGCCGTTTAGCTGCAGCTCATCCGTTAGTACGCGGGTATCAATACGATCAATCACAACAAAGAATGTCCTGTGTTATCAACATTGTTTATAACGACATCTGAAGCATTTTCTTTAGCGTTTTGATGTTGATTGCAGCTATTTTCAACACTCCGCATAAAAAAACATCTCCTAAGTGGTTTTTTCGCAATTTAACCTTTACAGAATGCGGTCATTTGATATGATGCGCCCCGCTTGCTTAGGAGGGGTTCCCGAGCGGCCAAAGGGATCAGACTGTAAATCTGACGGCTCAGCCTTCGAAGGTTCGAATCCTTCCCCCTCCACCATCTTGCTTTACACGGCGCTAAGCGGTGTAGATAATGCAAAAGCAGCATACAATTTAGTAATACTTAGCGACACCCCGTGTGGAGAGATTCCCGAGCGGCCAAAGGGATCAGACTGTAAATCTGACGGCTCAGCCTTCGAAGGTTCGA